>JAGHDA010000067.1 GCA_021160185.1 Verrucomicrobiota bacterium | reverse complement strand
TTGCAGAAGAGAAGGCGTTCGGAGCGTTGGGAAAAAGCGAAGATTGTAACCGCTTGGTTAAGAGGCTGTTGCGCAACGGGCCAGAAAGTCGGCGCAAAGGTTGCTTTTCGAAGGGGAGAAATGAGAACCGGAGCCATGGAGGGGCAAGCGATGAAAAAGACTGCGGAGAACCGGTGGATCCAATGGGCTTTGGCGGCCGTGGTTGGCAGCCTGGCCCTCCAACTTTGCGCGGCAGCCAAGAAGTCGGCTAACAACTCGGCGGCAGATCGAGCGACTCCGGCTGCTCCCGAGCCTTCCCAGATCGGAGGAGGCGGCGCGGAGCCGCCGGGCTTAACCCCCCTGCCTTCGGAACCCCCCGGACCCAGGCGCCCGCCTCCGGTCTCGCCCGCATTGCCGGGGCTTCCCATAGCCGGCCCGATTCAACCCGGCGGCTCGGACGCCCAATCCGCTGCGTTTCAGCAGAATGTCCTTCCTTCGCTGACGCAGCTTCTCAATCAACCGCTTGGCGGAGGCGTTGCTCCCGGGAGCGGGTTGACGCAGATTGATCCCACGCAGATCCAATTAGCCACCGATTATCAGGTTCGAGCATACTTTGTGGGGGAGCACACCGGGCGGCGGAGCGCGGTGGGCATGAACCCAACCGGGCGGGGAATCGCTTCGGGCGATCCGACGTTGCTTTTCCTCAACGCGTCCAGCAATCCGAGCGGCCAACGAACTCCCAACGCTCCTCTTCAACCCGGCGACTTCGTGGATGCAGGCACTGTCCAGGCGGGACAGACGCTGGACTTCTTCCTTATCTCTGACATGTGGAAGAAAGGAATTCGGTCGGATTACGTTTTTTCCAGCGATCCGGCCGCCAATGCGGATGGCATCAACCATGTGTCAGCCTTTGTGGTTCAGGACAGCCCTTACTTGCTGATCAGCTTCGAGGACACTTACGGCGGCGGAGACGGCGACATGAACGATGTGCTTGTCGCTTTGGATGTGGGCGGTGTCAACGCCCGCTCCTTGGCGGCCGCGCCGGAACCGGGCCTGTGGCTTACCTTGGCGGGCTTTGTAGGCGCGGTTTGCCTTCTGAAGCGCCGCTGCGCCGGGAATGTAGGGGCGAGCCTTCCCTGAGCCATGCCCAAAAGAAAGGTCTTCCTGGGGATTGCCGCGGTCCTGGTCGGGGCGGCTCTCGGCATATGGCTGGGCATTCCCCAGTGGCGTCAGTACGTTGCCCAAGAGGAAGACAAGCGCCTGCTGAGGCAGGCGCAACAGTGGTTGGGTCAAGGGCGAGTGGATGAGGTCCGCGAGTTGATCCGCAAGCGACGGCCCCTTCCACGCCCGGTTCCGTTGCTGGAGGCGGCATGGGTGAAGGTGGAAGTGGAAGCCTGCGCCCGCGCGATGGCCGTGCCGCGGCTGGCTTCCATCTACCGACGACATCCAGAAGCGCTTTTTGAGAACGAGGCTGCCTCGTTGCTCCTCGCCCGAGCGGCCATGCATGCGGGCGACTGGAAAACTTTCGATGTGCTTCTCCACTGGTGGGAGAAGAAATCCAAAAATCCCCAGCGATGGTTTGCGCTCCGAGTCGATCGCTTTTTGATTCAAAAGGAACCGGACAAGGCCTACGCTCTCTTGAACGGTGTCCGTTTCCCTGGGGCGGCGGATGTGCCCCGGCTTACGCGCCTGGCTCTGCTGGTCGCCCCGACCAATTTGGTCCAGGCTTGGGATTGCTTGGCCGAGGCGTACCGCCGGAACCCTCGAGCCACGGATGTGCGGTTGTTTCGCGGTCAGATCCTGGAAGCGATCGGCAAGCTGCGTCAGGCGCGGTTGGAGTACACGGCGGCGTATCTGACCGATCCGAAGAAGCCTTGGCTGGCGGACGAACTGGCCGAGTTTTATCGGCGGCACGGCAATTACGCGGATGCGGTCCAGGTTTGGGGGAAGAGCTTGCGGGAAAATCCGATCGATTTTATAGCCATTAAGTATTTCTTCTGGACCAAAGTTACAGTTCCTGAGCCCGCTACGAACGCGCCTCCCTCTCGATTGCCGGAAGGGTTGCTGAAACCCTTGGCCGAGTTTATCCGCGGCCTGCCCCGGGATCGGTTTTGGGATGAGAAAAGCTTCCACAAGCTGCCCGGGGCCGCGCGATATGAGCGGGAGCGGCAGGAGGTGTTTTGGCTTCGGTTGTTGGAGCGGTTGCGGGAGCGTCGTTTCGGTGAGGCGTTGGCCGTTTTGCGGGAGAATCGGTTTCGCGGGGTTTCTTGGGGGCCTTATATCGAACGGGCGCTGAGCCGCCTGTTGAGCGCCCGCGAGCTGGGCACGCTGCGCCCGACGGATTTGCCCGCTTTGCCCCCGGCTTCGACCAATCGGCCGGTTCACGTCTTTTTCCGCGAACTGGAGGCGGTCAGCGCCAAGACGGCCGATCCCGAGAAGATCGCCGATCCGCAGTGGCGGCGCTTCGCGCAGAGTCCCCAGGCGCTTGCCATGGCGTTTGTGGCCGATGGCTGGCTGAGCGCCGGGTTGGGATTGGCGCCGGACCCCCTGAACCCGGGGCCGATGCCCTGGTGGGCTGATTACGCTTGGGGCCAGGCGCTTCGCCTCGTTCGCGGGCCGGAGGCGGCTTTGAAATTTCTCGACGGCCGCCTCCGCGCGCCGGAGCTGGAGTTGCTCGCCGCCGAGATCCGGCTTGCCAAAGGCGAGAGGGAGACGGCGGAGCCGGTCCTGATCCGGTTGGTTGAATCCGGCCCTCCGGCGGTGAAACAGCGGGCGGGCTGGCTTCTGGTCACAATGTGGCTGGAGCAGGCCGAGCTGGACAAGGCGGAGCGCTTCTTCCAAAAAGCCTCTGATTTCGCCGCAACCCGCCTGGGCAAGGAATTGAGGGCCCGTTTGGCTCTTGCGCGCAACCGCCCCAAGGAGGCGGAGAAGATCTATCGGGAAATCGCCGACGATTCTGTGGAAGCCAAAGCCTTTTTGGCTCAGCGGGCGTTTGCGCGGAAAGACTGGGCCGAGGCGCGACGCTTGACCGAAGAACTGATCCGCCTGATGCCCGATGAGCTTCAGCTCCAGGCCAATCTCCAGATCATCGACCAGGCCGAGACGGCCGCGCGGGGCGGAGCGACCAACGCGCCTCCGCCGGCGGCGTTGAAGCGCGGCGGGTGAAACCGGCCCGGAGAGCCGCGATGGAGGAACCTTCCAGCCAGGATTGCCGCCGCCGCGGAAGTTCCCTTCCGAAAATCAACTTCGGGAAGGACGAGTGGAAGTGGCCTGCGTTGTTGGTCTTTTTGGGAGTGAGCGTCTGGATGCGCGCGCCGGAGTGGCGGCGCGCGCCGGGCGAAACCCTTCCTTTGCTGGCCGCTCTGCCCCTTTTTTTCTGGCTTGGGGCGCCGTGGCCCCGCCGGCAAACGCCCATCGCGCCGGAGCCGAAGCGCGCCGTGAGCGGGCTGGCCGCCTGCGGGTTGGGCATTGGCTTGGACTTGCTGGCGCTCGCGGCGGCGGGGTGGACGCTGCTCCTGGCTGCCTGGCTGGAGGGTCGGGTCGATCCGGAGGCGATCCGGCGGCGGCGGGTGTTGTTTCTGCTGCCCTTGCTGGCGTTTCCGTGGGTGAGCCACGATTTTGCGAACTTGGGATGGTGGTTTCGGATTTCCGGCGCGGCGGCGGCGGCGAAGTTCTTTGGGTTGCTTGGAGTGGAGGCGGCGCGAGCGGGGACTCTCCTGGAGGTGGGAGGGGCGCGCTTGGCCGTGGCTCCCGCGTGCGCGGGGCTGGGCGCGCTTCAGGCGATGGGCGTGGCTGGCGCGGCGGCGGCCTATCTGACGGCCGGCTCGGCCGCGCCAGCCACGCCCATCGCCTGAAG
>JAGHDA010000074.1 GCA_021160185.1 Verrucomicrobiota bacterium | reverse complement strand
CGTCCATCGTCAGGCCAAAGATCGCGCCCCACGCCAGGAAAACGCAAGCCGCCGCCGCGCCTGCGCCATAACCTCGCGGGGGGATAAAAGCCCTTGTGAACGCCGGACTGAAGAAAACCGCGGGCGCGGCGGCGGCTTGCGTTTTCCTGGCGTGGGGCGCGATCTTTGGCCTGACGATGGACGAGGGGAAGAAGAGGCCGCAATCGGATCGGGAGGAAGCCGCTTCGCGCCTGCAGACAGCCGTCTTTGCCGGAGGCTGTTTCTGGTGCATGGAGGCGGTGTTCGAACGCGTCAAGGGTGTGCGCGAAGCGACCAGCGGCTACGCGGGCGGAACCGTTCCTAATCCCACATACAAGCAAGTCTGCTCCGGCGCCACAGGCCACGCCGAAGCGGTTCGGATTCGGTTCGATCCCTCCGAAGTAAGCTACGAGCGGCTCCTCGACATCTTCTGGCGCGCCCACGATCCCACCAGCCTTAACCGCCAAGGCGAGGACGTGGGCGCTCAGTACCGCTCCGCAATTTTCTACTGTTCCGAGGCTCAGAAAAAAGCAGCGTTGGCTTCCCGGGACGCGTTCCAGAAACGCCTCGACCGCCCGATCGTGACCGAGATCGCTCCCCTTAATGCCTTCTACCCCGCCGAGCTGTATCACCAAGACTTTTTCCGGAAGAATCCGGACTACGGCTACTGCCGGCTCGTGATCCGACCCAAGCTCGAAAAGCTGGAAAGCTTGGATCCGGAGCGCTTCGAAAAACCGCGTCCCCGAAGCGCTGCCGGGCGACGTTGAGAATTCCTACGCCCGCTCCGGCGGAACCGACGCCTGAATCCCGCCGCTGCACGACCCGTTTTCCCTATGAAGCCTAGGACTTTCCCGAAGAAGGCTTTTCGCCGCGGTCGGGGCGCTCCCGGCTGGTTGGGGGCAAATAGTCTTTTCCAATCCCCCGAGCGAGGCTCCGCAGTTGGCCGAGTTCTTCTTTGAGCAAATAGGCCGCGGCCCCTGCCGCCCGGGCTTCGCGGCGCAGTTGAGAGCTGTCGAACTGGGTCAGCACCACCACCATGGCTTCGGGAAATTTCTCCTTGATCCGCCGCGTGGCGCTCAGCCCGTCCAACCGCTTCATCTGAATGTCCATTACCACCCAATCGGGCCTTTCGGCCCGGTAGAGCTCGATCGCTTCCTCGCCGTCCGCGCACTCTACGGTCGCCGCGCCTAGTTTCTGAAACATCTCCCTGAGCAGTCGGCGCATGAGGGAACTGTCATCGGTGATCATGATTTTCACAGTTGAAGTCTTATGCGGCTTCACTTTTAAGTCTCCCACGCTAGGGGGCTTGCGGCAATCGGGGATGCTACGGATTTTAGGGTCCCTGAAAGCGCGGATATTGGGGTCCGTAGAGATACGGACAACCCTTGCTTGGGCTCAGCAAGAGAGGAGCGGTTTTTTTCAATTTGCTGCGGAATTTAGAGTTCATCCTGATGTTCCAGGGCGAATCGGAGCAGAGCCTGGGGGCCTCGGAGGCCAAGCTTCTCGGCGATGTGAGCCCGGTGGGTTTCCACGGTTCTGGGGCTGATGAAGAGGAGTTCAGCGATTTGGCGACTGGTCTTATTTTTAGCTATTAATTTGAGCACACGCAATTCGGTGGGGGTGAGCCGATCCAATGACGGGGACTTCTCATGAAGCCGGTTCGTGCGTCGTGCCCGACGCAGGAGCGCGCCCGTTAGGACCGGGCTGATGAAGGTTTCTCCGGCCAGGACCGCTCGGATGGCTCGGAGCAGCTCGTCCGTCGCGCTTTCCTTCAACAGGTAGCCGCGCACTCCTTGATCCAGGGCCGCGTTGACCATGCTGTCTTCCCGGTGCATCGTCAGCGCCACCACCGCGGGGGAGGGCGTTCTCTTTTGCAAGCGGCTTGCCAGCTCCAAGCCGTCCATGCCCGGCAGGCTCAGATCCAGCACCACCACGTCCGGTTTTGCGCTTGGCAGCAGCGCCAGGGCCGCGGGGCCGTCGCCGGCCTCGCCCACGATCTTCAAGCGCGGGTCAGCCTTGAGGATTTCTTTGAGCCCCGCCCGGAAGATCGGGTGGTCGTCCACGATCAGGATGCGAACCTCGGTTGGGTCGGAAGCGTCCATTCTACCGCTTTGCTCGGTTCTTCAACGGCAGCTCCAGGATCAGCGCAGTCCCGACACCGGGGCGGCTTTGGATGCGCAACCGAGCGCCGATGAGCCGCGCCCGTTCGCGAATTCCCGCCAGTCCTTGTCCGACGTTTCCGCCGGGCGCGGCTTTTAAATCGAAGCCGCGCCCGTTGTCCGCCAGACGAACCCGCCAGAAGCCATCGGAGACTTCGGTTTCGAGAAACGCTTCGGCAGCCTGGGCGTGTCGCACGATGTTGTTGAAGCTTTCCTGGAGGATGCGATAGACCGCGGTGCGGGTTTCGGGGGACAACTCTTCGGGCGGTTCGGTGAATTGGACGCGGCAACGCAAGCCGGTTGAGCTGCTGAGCCGCTCGACCATTGATTCGACGGCGGCGTTCAAGCCCAGCCGGTCCAACTCGTAGGGCCGCAGATCCTGGGTCAGAGCGCGCACGCTCTGGAGGGCTCGCCCGGCGGAATCGGAAATTTTAATCAATTGATCGCGCAAGGCTTCTTCTTCATTCAAGGATTCCAACGCCATTGCCGCCCAATTCTTGATGAGAAGCAATTCTTGGCCCAGATCGTCATGCAGCTCCCCGGCCACGCGCCTTCGCTCGGCTTCCTGGGAGGCGATCAGCCGCCGGGAGAAATCTTCCTGGAGCTGTCGGAGCCGGTGCGCCCTCCGCATCCGCCGCTCGTAGAACCACACCAGCGCTCCCGCCGCCGCCAGCGCTTCGCCCAGGTAAGCCCAGCCTGTTCGCCACCACGGAGGGATTACCTCGAAGGCCAGGCTCGCTCCTACCGTGTTCCAGACGCCTTCGTGGTTGCACGCCTGGACGTGAAATCGGTACCTGCCCGGAGGCAGGCTTGTGTAGACGGCTTGCCGCTTGGGGCCGTCGTCGATCCAGTCCGGATCGATGCCTTCCAGCTTGTGCCGGAAGCGCATCTTTTCCGGCGCGGCGAAGCTTAGCGCGGTGAACTGAAACTCCACGCGCCCCGACTCGGCCCGAAGCCGGATTTCCCGAACGGGCTTGTTG
Source organism: Verrucomicrobiota bacterium (assembly GCA_021160185.1). GTDB lineage: Bacteria > Verrucomicrobiota > Verrucomicrobiia > Limisphaerales > CAZBKV01 > JAGHDA01. Next base: position 127 of record JAGHDA010000074.1, on the reverse strand, counting down.
GAAAGGGGCGCGTCGTCGCCTCCCACCACGCGGCCGTTGAAACGCATCGACTCGATGCGGAGGAGCGCCATCCTTGCCTGCCGCTCCTCCGCATCGAGTCGATGCGTTTCAACGGCCGCGTGGTGGG
>JAGHDA010000085.1 GCA_021160185.1 Verrucomicrobiota bacterium | reverse complement strand
TACGCGGCTAACTTCCCGGTCATCAACCTCCATTCCCACCTCAAGGGCGGCCTAACCATCGACGACATCGTCCGCCGCTTCTACGCCACAGGGATCAACTACGGCGTGGCGGTCAACTGCGGCTTGGGCTTCAGCGTCACCAACGACGCGGGCATTGATCGCTGGCTCCAACGCTATCACGGCCTTCCCGTTTTCCTGGCCATGCAAGCCGAAGGGCGGGAATGGACGCGGCTTTTCTCGCCCGACGCCGCGGCCAAGTTTGATTACGTGTTCACCGACGCAATGACCTTTGCCGACGCCCAGGGCCGACGGATGCGGCTCTGGATCGACAAAGAGGTCCGCATCTCCGACCCCCAAGTTTTCATGGAAACCTATGTCGGGAAGATCACGCAGATCATGCGGGAAGAGCCGATCGACATCTATGTCAACCCCACCTTCCTCCCGCGGGCGCTGGCCGACCGCTATGACGAGCTGTGGACCGAAAAGCGGATGAAGCGCGTGATCCGCGCGGCGGCGGAAAACGGGGTGGCCATCGAGATCAACGACCGGCTCAAGCTGCCCAAGCCGAAATTTATCCGCCTCGCCAAACAGGCCGGCGTGAAGTTCACCTTCGGCGCCAACAACAGCGGCAAGGACGACCTGGGACATTTGGCCTACTGCCTGCGCATGATCCGCGAATGCGGCCTGGAACCGAGCGACATGTACGTGCCCGGCCGCCGTCCTTCCCGCATTGCCCGCATCCTGAACGCCCGACGGCCCAAGCCGCCCCGGGAATACGTCGCCTATGTGGGAACCTACACCGGGCGCGGCGCGCGCGGCGTCTACGGCTGGCGCATCCGCGTGGGCGATGAGGAATGGACGCCGCTGGGCTGCGTGGCCGAGCTGCCCAACCCGAGCTTCCTAGCCGCCGGCCCCGACGGCCGCACTCTCTACGCCGTCAGCGAGACAGGCCGCTTCGAAGGCCGCTCTGAAGGCAGCGTGGCCGCTTTCCGCATCGATCGGCTCACCGGCGAGCTGCGTCCTCTCAACCGCGTCTCCAGCGGCGGCGCGGGACCCTGCCACCTCAGCGTCGAACCCGGCGGCCGCGCGGCGTTGGTCGCCAATTACGGGGACGGCACGGTCGCCGCTTTGCCCGTGGCTCGGGACGGCAGCCTTCGTCCGCCCGCATGCGTCATCCGGCAGCGCGGCAGCGGTCCCAACGCCGCCCGCCAGAGCGGGCCGCACGCCCATTGCGCGATCCCTTCGCCGGACGGCCGCTTCGTCCTCGCCGCGGACTTGGGAGCGGACAAGGTCTTTGTCTACCGACTCGACGCAGCCCGCGCCCTCCTCAAGCCGAACTCGCCGCCCTCTTTCTCCCTCCCGCCGGGCTCCGGACCGCGGCATCTTGCTTTCCACCCCGACGGCCGCCGCCTCTACGCGCTCAATGAGCTGGCCTCCACCGTCGCGATGTTCGAGTGGGACGCCCGCCGCGGAACGGCGCGGCTGGTGGGCTCCTGGAGCCTCCTGCCCGCAGGATTTACCGGAAACAACACCGCCGCTGAAATCGCCGTCGATTCGCGCGGAACCTACCTCTACGCCTCCAACCGCGGACACGACTCGATCGCTGTGTTCCGCATCCTCCTGGACGGCAGCCTCGCTCCGGTGGATTTCGTCCCTTCCGGCGGCAAGCGGCCGCGCCAGTTCGCGATCGACCCTACCGAACGGTTCCTCTGGGCGGCCAACCGCGATTCGAACCGGGTGACCGTTTTCCGTCTCGATCCGCAAACCGGCCGGCCCTTGCCCACGGGCAAGGAGCTGGAAATCGGCTCGCCGGCCTGCGTCCTGTTCGTCCCGCTGGATTGACCGAGCCCGTCCCGCGCCGCGCAGGGCCCGCGCGCCGTTTCCGCAGGAGCGGGGCCGGCTCCTTTACGCCGGGTCGAACTGGGGCACTTTGAGACACTCGCCGCCCCTGAGTGCGGACTGATGCGCCACGATGCCCGGCGCCACATACGCCGCCGCTTCGTACACGTCGATGGCCGGTTTGCGCCCGTGGATCAGCGCGTCGATGAATTCGTGAGTCAAAAAGGTGTGCGAGCCCTCGTGTCCGCTGTTGTGGCGCAGCGGCTGGGGCAGCAGCTCCGTGTTCCACCATTGGGGCTGCTGATAGCGTTCGTACTGCGGCAACGCCCGTAAAAAGCCGCCGCTGTCTCTCTCCATTTGTTTGCCGCTTCTCAGGATGACAGGGCCCAGCCCGTTGGGATGCGGAAAGAAAAAGCTCATCTTGTCGCCGTACCATTGGGCCCGCTCGGTTCCGCGCAAGGCGCCCTTCCAATACACCGCCACGCGGAAGGCGTGTCCCCGGTTTGTCTTGAAGAACGCCGTCTCGTTCCAGAACGGATTGTGGTAGGCGTTGTCCCGAACGATGGGATCGTCATCGCCCCAACCCACGCAGGCCGCCTCCGTCAGCCGCTCGCCTGTCACGCTGATCAGGTGGGCCGTGCAATGCGTCGGATAATGCATCGGCGGAAAGCCGTGTCGCCAGGTGCGGCGCTTGCCCTCAAAAAACAGAGCTTCCAAGCCGGGGTGATGATATTCGGACTCGGTGTAGAAAACCGTGCCGAAGCGGCCTTCTCGGTAAAACCGCCGAGCAGAAATGGTC
>JAGHDA010000121.1 GCA_021160185.1 Verrucomicrobiota bacterium | reverse complement strand
GGCCTGGCAAGGCCTCGAGCCGAACGACTTCGGCGTGGATGAATTCCTCCGGTTCTGCCGCATCCTCCGCGCCGAGCCTTACCTCGTGGTCAACTCCGGCCTGGGCGAGGCGGAGAGCGCGGCTCAGGAGGTCCAGTACGTCAACGGCCCCGCCGATTCGCCGATGGGCCGGCTGCGGGCGCGCAACGGCCATCCAGAGCCCTACGGCGCGCGCTTCTGGGCCATCGGCAACGAGATGTACGGCCGCTGGCAGCTCGGCCACATGCCCGTCGAGGAGTACGTCAAAAAGCACAACCGTTTCGCCGAGGCGATGCGAGCCGAAGATCCCCGCATCAAGCTGGTCGGCGTCGGCGCGGTCGGCTCGTGGGACGAGGCGATGCTCCGCGGCTGCGCCGATCACATGGACTTGATCAGCGAGCATTTCTACTGCGGCGAGCGCGCCGGCCTCTACAGACACATGCGCCAAATCCCTGACAACATCCGCCGCATCGTCCAGGCCCACCGCCGCTACCGCCGGGAAATCCCCCAGCTCCAAGGCAAAGACATCCGCATCGTGATGGACGAATGGAATTACTGGTACGGCCCGCACGTCTTCGGCGAGCTGGGCACGCGCTACTTCCTCAAAGACGCCCTCGGCATCGCGGCCGGCCTTCACGAGTACGCCCGCCAAAGCGACATGGTCTTCATGGCCAACTACGCCCAGACGGTCAACGTCATCGGCTGCATCAAGACATCCAAACTCCACGCCGCCTTCGAAACCACCGGGCTTGCGCTGGAGCTTTACCGGCGGCGTTTCGGAACGCTCCCCGCCAAGACCGAAGTCTCCGGGCTCATCGACGCCCAGGCCGCCTGGACGGCGGACCGCAAGCGGCTCACCCTCGGCCTGGTCAACCCTTCCCTGAGCTCCGTCCGCGTTCCCCTGGAAATCCGCGGCGCGCGCCTCGGCGGCGCGGGCGTAAAGTGGACGTTGACGGGCCCCGATCCCAAGGCGTTCAACGACCCGGACCGCCCGGCTCGCGTGGTTGTAAACGAAGCCCCCGCGCCGAAGCTGGACAAGCCGATCGAGCTGCCCCCGTGCAGCGTCATGCTCCTGAGCCTGGAAGCGCGGCCGGTCCAGGGCGGGGAGTAAGCCTTCCCTCTTCAAGGAATTTGGAAGAAACGGGGCCGGCGAGCGCGCCTTCGAAAAGCAAGGCGAAAGCGCGAAGCGACCGGCCGGGCGGGATGGTTTGGCCGCAAGGCGGCTCCGGCGGACGACCGAGTCGAGCTTGCCTGGAGACGCAAACCTGGTAGCCTCAGCAGCCTATGGCCAAACGGAAACCGATTCCCGAGGAGATAGTGGAGGAAGCGAACGAAGCCGCGCTCGATCGCCACGAAAAGGATTATCAGGCCCTCGCCGGCATCCTGGAACGACGGGGAACGAACATCGAGAAAATCGTCGCCGAAGCAATGCGGCTCGAAGTGGCCGTGCCTTCGTGGGGCTTCGCCCAGGGCGGCACGCGCTTCGGCCGGTTTCCCATCCCCGGGGAGCCGCGCGGGGTCGAGGAGAAGCTCCAAGACGCCGCGGTGGTCAATCAATTGACCGGGATGACTCCGCGCGTTTCGCTCCACATCCCCTGGGACAAGCCGGACAATCCCCGCGCCTTGAAGCGGGCCGCCTCCGAGTTGGGGTTGAAGTTCGACGCGATGAACTCGAACACCTTCCAGGATCAGCCCGGCCAGGAGCTTTCCTACAAGTTCGGCTCGCTCTGCCACACCGACCCGGCGGTGCGGCGGCAGGCCATTGAACACAACATCGAGTGCATCGAGATCGGCAGGGCGCTGGGCTCCAAGGGGCTTACGGTATGGCTCGCCGACGGCGGCAGCTTTCCCGGCCAGATGCACCTGCGCCGGGCCCTGGATCGGACGATCGACTCGCTCGAAAACATCTACACCGCCCTGCCCTCGGATTGGCGGCTCTTCATCGAATACAAGCCCTTCGAACCGGCCTTCTATTCGACGGTGATCCAGGACTGGGGCACTTCGTGGTTGGCCGCGCAGGAATTGGGGCCCCAGGCCTTTTGCCTGGTGGACTTGGGACATCATTTGCCCAACACGAACATCGAACAGGTGGTCGCCCGCCTGATCGCGGTGAACCGGTTGGGCGGATTTCATTTCAACGACTCGAAGTACGCCGACGATGATCTCTCCGCCGGCTCCATCAAACCCTACCAGCTCTTCCTGGTTTTCAACGAGCTGGTGGACGCCCAGAAGGATCGGGTGATCCGCAAGCGGCGGCCGCGTTTCGCGCCGGCCTACATGATCGACCAGTCGCACAACCTCAAGGATCCGATCGAAGACCTGATCCAATCCGCCACGGAAATTCACCGGGCGTTCGTCAAGGCGCTGTTGGTGAACCGGAAAGCGCTGGAGCGGCATCAGGAGGACAACGACCCGGTGATGGCGGAGCGGACCCTCAAGGAAGCCTACGAAACCGACGTGAGCCCGATCCTGGCGGAGGCGCGGCGTCGGAAAGGGGCGGCGTTGGACCCCATCGCCGCTTACCGAAGCTCCGGCTATCGCGCGCGCGCGGCCGAGGAGCGCGCCTGAGAGTCCTTGCGAAGCCGGATAACGCAGGCGCGCCGCGGTGGAAAGGGAGCGTCCTTACCCCTCGGGCAAGGCGCGACGCAACGTCGCTTCTTTCAACTTCCAGATCACCACCATCGTGAGCGCCAGCGGGAACAGGAAAAGGAGCAGGAGGACGGCTTCCACCGAAGCAAGGTAGTCGCCCGCCGCCGCCATGGCCCGCGGAGCGATGGGGGCGAACCGAAGCCCTGCAAGAAGCAGCAGCGCCGCGGCGAACACCCCTAAAGCGGAGCGAATCACGCCGGTGAGCCACCGGGTTTCCAATTCCAGCTTTTCGTCGTGGAGCATCGAGCCGAGCCGGCGCAACGCGCAGTTCACCGAGTCCAGAAACCAAAGCCCGACCGGCCCCAGGGCCATCGCCATCGCGATGAAGTGGGGGTGATGGGGCGCCATTCGCCACCAGTAAAGGAAAGGCGAAAGGCCGCAGAGCGTCACGGCGGCCGCCTGAGCGCGCCGCACGGCCCGAAGCCATTGGCGATCGCGCAACTGGAAGGCGGCGAGCTGGAACACGCCCGCCGCCAGCGCGGCGGTGGCCAACAACGGGGGCGCAATTCCCAGGGAAAGCCACAGATCCAGGCGAACGGTTTGCACGCACACCACCAAGGCGGCGGGAATGCCCCAAAACAGAATTAGAAGCCCTCGCACCAACGGCCTGACGCCGCGCAGCGGCGCCTCGCTTTCCTTGAGGTTGAGGTCGTCCATGCCTGTGATGTTCCCTCTCAGCGCCGCGCCGCCTACCGCACCCGCAGGTAGGTGTATTCGCGAAGCCCCTTTTCGTACTCCTTGAGCATCCGCATCGCCTCAGAGGGCTTGAGTCGATCCGATTTGATCGCCGCGTCGATTTGCGCCTTCATCCGCCGCTTCAGTTCGGTTTCCTCGTATTGCACGGTTCCCAACGCCGCCCCGATGGCGCTCCCCTCGATGGCCTCCTCGATGTAGTAGCCCGCCGGCTCGTCCGGGTCGAGGAACACGTGCGCCTCGTTAACGCGGCCGAAGAGGTTGTGCATGTCGCCCATGACGTCCTGGTACGCGCCGATCAGAAACGCTCCCACGTAGTAGGGCTCCAGCCGGCCGCGGGCGTCGCGCTTGAGGGCGTGCAGAGGCAAGGTGGTTTGGATGGAAGAGCGGCCCACAAAATGGCGCACATGGCCGTCGGAATCACAAGTGATGTCCACAAGGGTGGCCGAGCGCCTGGGAGCTTCGTTGAGGCGGCAGATCGGGACGATCGGGAAAATCTGGTCCAACGCCCAATGGTCCAGCAGGGACTGGAAAACGGAAAAATTGCACAGGTACTGGTCGCACAGGCTGGCGGCGAGCTTCCGGATTTCCTCCGGGACGTAGGGCTCGCGCTGGAAGCTTTCGACGACCCCGGCGGCGATTTGCCAGTAGAGGTCTTCGATCTTCGCCTTGGTTTCCAGGCTCAGCGCGCCGAATGTGAACATCTGTTGGGCATCATCGCGCCGCTCCAGCGCGTCATGGTAGGCCTCCAGCTTGTTCAACTGCGACAGGTTGTCCCGGATCTCAAGCAGTTCCTGCACAAGGGGATGTTCGTTCGGCCCATACTTGAGCAGACCCGAGGGAGGGTTGTTCTTCGCGATCGCTCCCAAGGCCTCAATCACCAGCACACTATGGTAAGCCACGATCGCCCGGCCGCTCTCGGTAATGATGTCCGGGTGCGGCACGTTTTCGCCCTGGCACACCGTGCTTACGTAATAGATCACGTCATTGGCGTATTCCTGGAGCGTGTAGTTGATTGAGCTTTCCAGGAGCGAACGGTTGCCCAGGTAGTCCACGCCCAGGCCGCCGCCCACGTCCAGGTAACGCACCGGAAAGCCCATCTGGCGCAGCTTGGCGTAGAAGCGAGCCGCCTCCTGGACGGCGCGCTTGATGAGGAGGATGTCGGGAATCTGTGAGCCGATGTGGAAGTGGATCAGCTTGAGCTGCTCCTTCATGCCGCGCTTCTCCAGGAGGCGGGCGGCGGCGAGCAGCTCGCTGG
>JAGHDA010000239.1 GCA_021160185.1 Verrucomicrobiota bacterium | reverse complement strand
GTGCAGGTGGAGGGCAAAGCCAAGTTCTACCGCTTGATAAAACGGTAAGCCGCCGTTTTGCCGCCTTCCTACGGCCGAACGCTCGAGCCCATCGGCAAAGCCGATGGGCTTTTTCATCGGCTTGCCTGCGGCTGCGGCGGTTGTTCAAGCCGACCGAGGGGCCGAGGGTTACTTTTGCGAAAGCCGCCTGCGCACGGGCCGCGAGGCAGTCTGCCCACGGGGGAGAACGAATCTCTTTTGCGAAGGCAAGGCTACCGGAGTTTTTGCAACAAGTACGCCGGCAGCTCGGAAATTTTGACCCTGATCTGCGCCATAGTGTCGCGGTCGCGGACGGTTACCGTGTCCTTCAGTTCCGGAGTCTCGCCCAGGGTGTCGAAATCGATCGTCACTCCGAACGGAGTCCCGATTTCGTCCTGGCGGCGGTAACGTCGCCCGATAGCCCCGGACTCATCATAGAACACGGTCATGTGGGGGCGAAGCAGGTCCCGCACTTCGCGGGCCTTTTGAACCAGTTCGGGCCGGTTCCTGAGGAGGGGAAAGACCCCGACCTTGATGGGGGCCACGCGCGGGTGGAACCGAAGGACAACTCGTTGTTCAGGTTGGCCCTTTTCGTTCGGGACGGTTTCCTCGGTGTAAGCGTTGCAAATGAGGGCCAGGACCAATCGGTCGACTCCCGCGCTCGGCTCGATGACGTGGGGGATGTACCGGATCCTGGCCTCCTCGTCGAAGTACTCCATCGACTTGCCGCTGGCTTCCTGGTGGGCCTTGAGGTCGAAGTCGCCCCGGGCGGCGATTCCCTCCAGCTCCTGCGTCCCGAAGGGAAACTTGTAAAGGATGTCCACGGTGGCCCGGGCGTAATGCGCCAGCTCCTCGGGCGTTTGCCAGTATTCCTCGAGCGAGTCCCGCGGCAGGCCGATACTCTCGTACCAACAGAGGCGCTCTTCCACCCAATATTTGTGCCAAAGTTGCCAGCCCCAATTCTTTTGGGGCGCGGAGAGGTCTGCGGCCTCGTCCAGGCGGGCGACTGATCCCGCGATCCTTTCGACCACTTCGTCCGGCCGAATGAAGAACTCCAGCTCCATCTGCTCAAACTCACGGGAGCGGAAGGTGAAATTGCGGGGCGTCACTTCGTTGCGGAACGCCTTGCCGATTTGGCAGATGCCGAAGGGCGCCTTCTGACGGGAGGTTTCCAAAATGTTTTTGAACTGGACGAAAATGGCCTGAGCGGTTTCCGGGCGCAGGTAAGCGATGTTTTCCTCAGTCTCGATAGGGCCCACGGTGGTTTTGAACATGAGGTTGAAGGCCCGCGGCTCGGTTTTTTCCCCTTCGCATTCCGAGGCCATCTTGCTCGGGTGACGAGGACAGGGGGTTTCGTGAAGCTGATCGGCGCGAAACCTGGCCTTGCAGAGCTTGCAGTCCACCATCGGGTCGCTGAAGGTGTCCACGTGTCCCGAGGCCTGCCACACCTTGGGGTGCATAATGATGGAAGCGTCCAGCGGGACGATGTCGTCCCGGCTCGTCATCGCCTGCCACCAAAGCTCGCGGACGTTCCACTTGAGCCGCGCGCCCAGCGGACCGTAGTCCCAAAAGCCGTTGATCCCTCCGTAGATTTCCGAGGATTGAAAGATAAAGCCCCTCCGTTTGCACAGAGAGACGATTTTTTCCATCAACTCGTTTTCCTGCGGCTTGCGAGCCTGCGCCATAAGCTCGGCAGTTTCCGCAGGCTGGGGCGGCCTGTCAAGGACAGCCCCTGAGCCCGTAGGAATTCCTGAGAAATTCCTTTTTTCCGGCTCGCCCCCTCTGGGGAGACGGCCCTCTGAGAGGCGGGCGGCGGCTTTGAACTGGCGGGAGAGCGGCGGGAACCGTTACTCTTCCGGTGTGACCGTCGAAACCTTCCAGGAAGAGATCGAGGCGGCGGTGAGGGCGTATGAGAAATACGTCATTTGCTTAGAAAAGACGCCGGACCAGTGCCGCGCTTCGCTGCAGTCGTTGGTGGCCAAAGCCATCAAGGCTTACGAGGGCCGGGAGCCGGGGTTGCGGCATGGCATCGCTTTGGATCGACACGTGACCGTGATCCTCAGCCAAACCGAGGGCGATCGCCCTCTTTGCGGCATCTATTTCAACCTGTTTTCGCCGTATCGGAATCTGATCGACAAGAAGAGCAAAGGGCCCAAAGGACTTTGAGCTCGGCGGCGCTCACCGCGCGCGCACTTCGTCGCCCGGCCGGGCGTCTCCGGCGATCACGTCCGCAACTAGAGCGGTTCCCATCGCCGGTCCGCTTGCTCGCAGCTCGCCCACCCGTTTCCCGTTGCGGTAGACGAGGAGCGGCGCGCCGATGGGCGGCAACCGGCCTCCGGCGAAATCCACTACCGCGAACTGGAGCATGACATTCACCGAAGCCACCCGGCCCACAGGCTCGAAGACCGGCGTCACTTTTGGGTATTGCTCCCTATCGTCCGTTTTCTCGGAACGGTCTTTTTCCTTCAGCGCGGCCTTGCCCGCGACGGTTTTGCCTTCGCCTTTGGGGGGCGCGGCGCAACCGGCCGTCAGGGCCGCGGCCGCAAGAATCGCAGCGAGCCTCCTTGTCATGCCAGTGGCTTACTGCGCTTCACGCGGCGGGTCAACCGATCGGTTCGGGGAAGAATGCAGGAGCGGTTCCGACGACGCCGGCGCGGGCCCTTGGAAAGGGAAGAACGATTCGGGCCGGAACTCGAAATCTATCGCGGGAGAATTGCAATGAAAATGGTGGAGGCGGCGGGAATCGAACCCGCGTCCCTGGAAGAGTAGCCGGCAGCGCCTACATGCTTAGTCGGGTCCACTTTCTCGGCCTTCAGCCTCGACCCGACAGAGGCCGAAGAGCCCAGCGCGCTGAAAGAGTTTCGGCCCGCCGCGCAGCGCGCGCCGCTTCAGGCCTACCCTGCTGTCGCGTTCGTCCCCCCTAGCAGGGGTTGGGAGGCGAACGTCGCGGCATGTTAGGCCGCGAGGGCCAATTCTTCGTTGGCACTTATTTGGTTCGGTCCGATGATTAACGAGGCCAACGGACCATCCTCGGCATGCCGCCGCAGGCGTATCCTCCAGGTCGAATCCAGTGCGCCCCCGACAAAGCAATGTAATCTCGTTCATCGTTTATCCCCTGTCAAGGGGCTCGTTGAGATTCCTTGGGAAAGCCTGGGTAGATCGTGACCCCCTGTGGTGAAACTGAAGGTGATGAGCGCCCGCCGGAAGCAGGAGCTGCTGCGCATCCTCCGGAACAGCCGTAGCAGCGGCGCAAATCCTTTGCCATCCTCCCGGAACGCACACCGCCTACTTTGAACTCTACAGCATGAAAACCGACCGCTGCCGGCTCCGCCAAAAACTCCTCGCCTTCGCCAAGGCCAACGGCCTCAAAGCCGCCACTTTCTGGCGCTACTTCAACCTGGTGCGGCCCAACCGCGGCAAGGAATGGCAAAGCCCGCTGCAAATCCTCCTGGCCCAGGCCCCGGCTCTGGCCGGAGCCTTGCTGAACTGGCCCCTCCTCAACCTTTCCC
>JAGHDA010000459.1 GCA_021160185.1 Verrucomicrobiota bacterium | reverse complement strand
TTCACGGGGCTTTGCGGCCTGGCGCATTCCTGGAAGATTTTCACGCTGTACCGGTTTCTGACCGGCCTGGGCATCGGCGGCATGTTCGGCGCGGCGACCAGCCTGGTGGCTGAAAGCGTCCCGAGCGGCTTCCGGGCGGCGGCTTTGGGCGCTCTGCAGGCCCTCTCGGCCACGGGGAACATCATGGGTTCCTTGATCAGCATGAAGATCCCGCCCGGCGCGGTCGATTTCTGGGGCAATTGGGAAGGGTGGCGAGTTCTTTTCTTTGTGGGCATTGTGCCCGCGCTCCTGGTCGTGCCCATTGTGCTGTTCCTTAAGGAACCGGAGGCGTGGCGGCGCGCCAAGCAGGAAGCCCTATCCGGCGCGGCGCACAAGCAGGTGGGATCTTTGTCCGACCTTTTCTCCCATCCCCGATGGAGGCGCAACACGATCATCGGCCTTCTCCTGGGCGTTTCGGGAATGATCGGCCTTTGGGGGATCGGCTTCTTCTCGCCGGAGCTGATCAGCTCCGCGCTGGCGGGCCAGCCTCAATCGGTGATCGACGCGGTCCGCGCCAAAGCCACGGCGATGCAGGATGTGGGAGCGTTTGTGGGAATGCTCGGGTTCACTGTTCTTGCCTCGCTGGTCAGCCGGCGTTTCGCCTTCCTTTGCGCCTTCACGCTTTGTTTCGCCACCACGGCCTATGTCTTCCACTCCCTGAAAACCGCAAGCGACGCCTACTGGATGCTGCCGTTGATGGGATCGGCCCAGTTGGCGGTGTTCGCAGGCTACTCGATCTACTTCCCCGAGCTGTTTCCGACCCGTCTGCGCGGCACGGGCGTGGGCTTCTGCTACAACACGGTGCGCTATCTCGCCGCTCCGGCGCCGACCCTCCTGGGTTATCTGAGCACTTTGATGTCCTTCCGCACGGCGGCGGTGGTGATGAGCAGCGTCTATGTCATCGGCATCGTCGCCTTGATCTGGGCGCCCGAAACCAAAGGCAGGCCGCTGCCCGAGGACGAGCCGGCCGGCCAGCCGGCCTGAGGCGTCGGCGCCCCGCTTTGAACCGCGCCCGCTCCGGGCCGCCGCAAGGCCCGGGGCGAGCGCTTTTTCTGCGCAGGCGCGCCCCGGGAAGCCTCCGCGCCGAACTGGAAGGTTGTCTGCGAGCGGCTCCCGGTGTAAAACCGGCCGCATGAAGATTGGAAAACTGATTCCCTTGATCGGATGCGCGGCGGCGCTCGGCGCGACAGCGGCTCTCGGCTCGACTCCCAAGCCGCCGCCCGGATTCATCGCCTTGTTCAACGGCAAGGATCTCAGCGGCTGGTGGGGCTGCGGAACCGAAAACCCGCGCAAGTGGATGGCCCTGCCCCCGGAACAGTTGCGAAAGAAAAAGGAAGCCAGCCTGGCGGACATTCGGAAACATTGGCGGGTTGAAAACGGCGAGCTGGTCAACGACGGCCACGGTCTCTACCTGACCACCGAACGCAACTTCCGCGACTTCGAGCTGCTGATCGACTACAAGACCGTGCCCAAAGCGGACAGCGGCATCTACCTCAAAGGATGCCCGCAAGTCCAGATCTGGGACTATACCAAGGAAGGAGGCAAATGGTCGATCGGCGCGGACAAAGGCTCCGGCGGCTTGTGGAACAACAGCCCCGGCGCGCCGGGCAAGGATCCTCTGGTCTTCGCCGACAAGCCCTTCGGCCAGTGGAACAAATTCCGCATCGTCCAGATCGGCAGCCGCACCTGGGTCTGGCTCAACGGCAAGCTCGTCGTCAACGGGGCGATCATGGAGAATTACTTCGATCCCAAGCGCAAGCAGCCCATCCCGCCCGAAGGCCCCATCCAGCTTCAGACCCACGGCGGCGAGATCCGCTGGCGGAATATCTTCCTCCGGGAAATCGGGCCGGAAGAGGCCATCCGCTGGCTCCGGGGCAAGAATGATCCGGCCGGGTTCAAGCCGGTCTTCAACGGCAAAAACTTTGACGGTTGGCGAGGCCCGGTCAACGGCTACACCATCCGCGAGGGCGCCATCATGTGCAAACCCGACGCGGGCGGGACCATCTACACCGCCGAGGAATACGGCGATTTTGTCGTTCGCTTCGAGTTCAAGCTGCCCCCGAGCGGCAACAACGGCCTTGCCATCCGCTACCCCGGCCGGGGCGACACCGCCTACGTGGGCATGTGCGAATGCCAGGTGCTGGACAACTCCTGGCCCGGCTATGCGGATCTTGACCCCCGCCAGTACCACGGATCGGCCTACGGCATGGCGGCGGCCTACAGGGGCTACCTGCGGCCGGTGGGCCAGTGGAACTACCAGGAGGTCACCGTCAAAGGCTCCACCATCAAGGTCGAACTCAACGGCACGGTCATCCTGGACGCGGACCTGAGCAAGGTGACCAAGTTCATGCACGACACCCCGCATCCGGGCAAAGACCGAAAGCGCGGCCACTTCGGCTTCGCCGGTCATCACAGCCCGGTGATGTTCCGGAACATCTCCATCAAACGGCTGGATTGAGCGGCGCGGCGACGATGTCTGCCCAGGATCGGGCTCCGTCCTTGCTTGCGGGCGGCGGCCCGATCCGAGTGTCTTGCAAAGTCTTCTTCCCGGAATCGGTCACGCTTGCTTTTCGCTCCCGCTTGTGAGCCCCACCTCCCTCTCCGGTTTGAGCGCGATTGTGGTCGAGGACGATCTCCTCCTCCGCAAGCGGATTCAGGCCCAGCTTGAGCGCGAAGGCGTGGAGACCTCCGCGTGCGCCACGCTCCGGGAGGCGCGGCGGCTGCTCACCGAAGCCGAATTTGACCTGGCCCTCCTGGACGTCAACCTGCCCGACGGAAACGGCCTGGATCTCCTGCGGCAGGGGGCGTTCCCGCCCTCCACAGCGGCGGTGGTCATGACCGCCCAGGGCGGGGTGAGCGGCGCCGTGGAAGCCATGCGCCTGGGAGCGGCCGATTACCTGGCCAAGCCGTTCGACCTGGCCGAGCTGCCCCTGGTCCTGCGGCGCGCCCGGGCTTCGCGCCGCCGCAACCGAGCCGAGGAACACCGCCGGGAAAGCGAGCTGGAGCCGGACGGCCTCTTCTTCGGCGAATCTCTGAAGGACATCCGCCGGCAACTGGAAAAGATCCTCGACGCCGACCGGCGGCTCCAAACCAACCTGCCGCCGGTCCTGATCATCGGAGAAACCGGGACCGGCAAGACCACCCTGGCGCGCTGGATCCACAGGCAGGGGCCCCGGGCCGACGGCCCCTGCGTAGAAGTCAACTGCTCGGCCCTGCCCGAGTCCCTGGCCGAATCCGAACTCTTCGGACATGAAAAAGGCGCTTTCACCGACGCGCGCGCCCGCCGGATCGGCCTGTTCGAAGCCGCCGACGGCGGCACGCTCTTTTTGGACGAGCTGCCCAGCCTCAGCCTCCCGCTCCAGGCCAAGGTGCTTTCCGCAATCGAAGACGGCCTCATCCGGCGCGTCGGGGGAGCCCGGCCGGTGAAAACGGACGCGCGCGTGATCGCCGCCGCGCAACGGGACCTGCGGGAGCTGGTCGCCGAAGGCCGCTTCCGCGAGGATCTCTACCACCGGCTCGATCTTTTCCGTGTGCGCCTGCCCCCTCTGCGCGAGCGGGGCGAGGACATCCTCCAGCTCGCCGAACTGTTTCTGGCGCGGCTTTGCCGGCGCTACGGCGTCCCCCTCAAGCGCATCTCTCCCGAGGGCCGCCGCCGTCTGCTGGCCTATCGGTGGCCCGGCAACATCCGCGAGTTGAGTCACGAGCTGGAACGAGCGGTGGTCTTCGCCGAAGAGGAGGAGCTGCACTTCGAACATCTGCCGGTCGCTCTCGACGAGGAAGAGCCGCCGACCGCCCCGAGCAGGGCCGCACAGGAAGGAGAAACGAGTCGGGATTGGTTGAACCCCGAGTTCGTTTTTCCGCCGAGCGGGTTCTCGTTGGAAGCGGCAATCCAGCGGCTCATCCGCCGCGCTCTGGATCAAACCGGGGGCAACGTCTCCGCGGCGGCGCGTCTGCTGGGCGTTTCCCGCGACTACCTCCGCTACCGGCTCAGCGGACGGCGGCGGTCGGAAAAATGAACCCCCAAGCCCCGGAAGCCGCGCCGAGCGCGCGCCTTCTCAATCCACCGGGTTGAACGATTTCTCTCCATGCCGGCTAACGTCCGCTTAGCTTTGGAAGTTGCGAAACAAGCCAATACGGAGATTGCCGGCATGAAGATGCCCGCTTGACTTGCAGTTCCCTTTGCGGCCGGGGCGACCGGACGTTCCGGCCGCCGTTTTGTCCGAGAGCCGTCTCCGCCGGCAAGGCTCAGAAGAGCCGGAAAACAGGGGCGATCCGAGCGGCGCTACGGCCGCGAAGGAGGAGGCTCGTACGCGCGATGCCAGCGCAAAGACCAGAGATTCTCCAGCCGGACTAGATTCACGTGTCCGTCCATAAGGGTCACATTGATCGCTCCGGGCAGCTTCGCGTTGGCGGGCACGGTTCGGGGAGCGGACTTGGGCGAGGAAACTCCATGGCGGGCGACAGTAAAACGTCCCATCCCCGCCCCGGGACCGTCGCCCGTGTAAAGGTTCTGCGGCGCTTTATCCTCCGCTTTCGGCCAAGAATCCACCCACATCGCGTCCCCGAAAGCCGGGGTTTGGCTCGGGTAACGCACGTCGCTCTCCTTATTGAACTGGTAGAGCCTGGCTTCCTGGACCCAATAAAGCCCCGAGTAAAGCCAACCGTTGAACGCATAGCTGCCTTGATACCCCTGCCGATTGTTGTTCGTAGGCCAAAGCCATGTCTCATCCGCCGTGCCGTAATTGGGGTTCAACGGGTGCCGATCGATTCGGTGAACGGGCTCCGGAGCGGCGGGGCAAACGCGAATCTCGTGGACCTGAGCCTGGTACCGCATCAGCACCGCCATCCAGAGGTCCCGATTCATGGTGTAAGGAAGCATCTTCCCATAGTCGTTGACGTACATGAAATGGGCCATCCCCATCTGCTTCAGGTTGTTCGAGCAGACGATGGCGCGAGCCTTGGACTTGGCCCGGCTCAGGGCGGGCAGGAGCATGCCGGCCAAAATCGCGATGATCGCGATCACCACCAACAGCTCGATCAGCGTGAAAGCGGCTGTCCGGATCCTTCCCATCGTCTTGCACTTCATGCCATGGAACATAAGAAAGGGCGGGAGCGACGTCCAGTTTCCCGGCGGCTTCGGACCTGCGGGCCGACTCCCTTTAGCCCCAGGCGCGGTCTGTCAACACACGGCCGCTCGTTCGCCCGTCGCCGCTTTGCTGAAGGAACCGCCCCGGCAGAAATCAAAGCCGGACATCTTCGGGCCGGACTTCGAGGCATTCGTCCGCGTCTTCCCAAACCGCGGCCGGGAACAGATCGAGCAGGCGCGGCGCCAGTTCGGTTCCGGCGCGGCGCAGGAGCCGTTCCGCGCGCCGGGCGGCGCGCTCGAATTCGGCTTCGTAGTCCACTTGTTCCCGGTTAATTCGTTCCTCAGACCAATGGGCCACTTCATGCCAGCCGGCATAGGTCTTGGCCCAGCGGGCCAGACTTTGCCGCAGCGAGCGGGGCAGCTCGCTCAGCTCCACCGCCGTCCCGCCGCAATGGACGCAAACCAATCCAGCCTCGAGGACGTCCCGGGTAAGCAAGGGCAGCAGGGGGGCCTGGCAACAAGGCGCGCGCTCGAAGCCTTCCGGAAAAAGCACAAGCCGCTTGAGCCAGATATCGCGCTTGTGGGCCACGCGCGCTGCGCATTGGTAGGCCGAAACGAGCGGATGGGAGAGGCGCCAGACGCGATCCAGCAATTGACCGAGGGTCTGGGAAAGCCAACGGGCAAGCCTCAGATCGTCCCATGTCCAGAAAACCGCGTCGTATTCCTCGAACAGGCTGTCCAGCGTCTCCTCCTGCCTGTGCGCCATGGCGGTATAGTGAGCGCCCTGTCCTTGGGGGAAAAGACAAACTCGACGCAGGCCGCGCGAGGCGGCGGTGGAATCCCCGCAAAGAGGGAAGGTCAATTCACAGCCGGGTCCAGGAAGTCGGGCTTGCCGTCGCCGTCGGCGTCCGCCCCGCCTTCGGCGATGTCGGGCTTGCCGTCGCCGTCGCTGTCCAACGCCCCCAGGTCCAGGAAACAATAGGGCATCTGGTAAGCCTCCTTCTCGCCGTGGGCGTAAGAGAACCACAGCCGAAGGCCGGTCCCGTCGAAAACGACGTCCAACACGTTGCCGCCCCGGATGGGAAGCCGGTTGGCCAGCTCGATCATGGCCGGGGCGTCGAGCCTGCCCCATCGGGCTTTGAGGAAAGGAAACGCGCCCCGGCCCTCGTCCTGGTAAACGACGTTCGGAAGCACGTCGGGGGCCAGCTCGTCGCTCGGGTCATTGTCTTTCCAAACAAGCGCCCGGCGCCCGGCAGGCTCCGGGCTATGGGCGCGGATTTTCACGGCGCGGCGCTCGGCGCGGCCGTCGCCGAAGACGAAATGGTACCGCTTGGTCATCGGCTGGGCGCGAAAGAGAGCCAACGCCCGGCTGAGCGAGTCCGCGTCATAAAGAACGGTCCGGAACCAGGCGCTGAAATGGGGGGCGCGCAGGTTGTAAGGGGCTTCCCGCGCGGGCGAATCGCCCATCTCGGCCAGGACGATCCCAGCGGCGTTCATCCCGCAATTGGCGCCGACAAAGCCGGCGAATGTAAGCGTGACATGCGGCAGGCCGTTCCGCGGCAGGTAGACAACCGCCGCCGGAAACTCATGAGCTCCCGCTTCAAGGTTCCAGTCCAGGTCGCGGGTCTGATAGAGATGTCCGTCGGCGGAGGCCTTGCCCCAAACGGCGACGCTGCTGCACGAATAGGGCATCAGCAGCGGCAGGCATTGGACCTGGTGAAGCTGGGCGAGCGGCGCGCCGCTGCCTTCGGCCAAGCCCAGGAGCTCCTGCTCGACCCGATCGTCCGTATAGGCCGCGGTGGTCTCCCAAACGCGGGCGAGCTCGGCGTCGCTGATCCGGAGGGCCGCTTTGAACTTGGGAAGGATCTCCGAAAGCAGCGCGCGGATCTCCTTGCGCATCAAGCGCCCCAACTGACGCCCCATTTGATAGGGGTCGCCCGCCACCACCGCCACCGGGATCCGCCGATCGCCCTGGACAAGCTCAAACCGTCTGCCTCCGCCGCCGGACTCGGCCGAGACGGGGAACACTTGAGCGCCGGAGCGGGGCGCGGCTGCGCCTCGAAGGGCTTCCTTCTTGGCTTGTTGGGCCTGCGCGCCAGAGGCGGCGACCGTCAACGCCAGGCCCGCAAGGAGCGCGCCGCCGAACCGCTGTTTTCCCATGTCCATGATTCCGGCCGACTCCATAAGGCGTTTTGTCAAAGCAGGCATGAAAAGGCTCTCTGGAATCTACAACGTTTCCGCCACGCGGCGGAAGTGATAACCCACAATCGCCAATTGCATAGCCTGGGAAAACTCGCGCGGGTGCTTGAAGGCGGAATGAAGGAAGAACCGCCAGAACTGGCGGCGGCCTCGGTAAAAAGCCCCGAGGATCCAGAGCGACTTGAAAAACGCCTTCAGATCCGCCCACGTCAATCCTGCGCCCGGCCCGCGATCCCGGTAATCCTTCAGGAACACCCGCAGCCGCTGATAGTAGGTCGCCGGCTCATAGAGACGCCGCATCAGATTGCGGTAGCCCTGGATGAGAAAGTCGGCGTCGAGTTTGGGAACGAAATTAAGGATGGCCTGGGTGTTGTTGCCGGTGCTCTGGGCCAGCAAGCGGCCCTCCTCCACCAACCGTTTGTAAAGGCGGGTTTGCGGCAGCGCGGTCAGGAGCCCCACCATGGCCGTGGCGATCCCGTTCCGCTGGATGAACTCGAACTGGCGCTTGAAAATATCGGGCGGATCGTTGTCGAAGCCGATGATGAACCCGGCCATGACTTCCAAACCGGAGCGCTGAAGCGTGCGGACCGCGGCGCCGAGGTCGCGGTGTTGGTTCTGGACCTTGCGGCATTCGCGAAGGCTCTCCGGCTCAGGCGTTTCAATGCCGACGAACACCCGCCGGAACCCCGCACGCACCATGAGCTCGATAAGCTCCGCATCGTCGGCCAGGTTGATTGAAGCCTCTGTAAAAAAGGTCATCTTCGGCTTGTTTTCTTCCCTCCATCTCACTATCTCCGCCAGCAGCTCGCGCGTCCGCCGGCGATTGCCGATGAAGTTGTCGTCGACCATGAACACGCCTCCGCGCCAGCCCATCCGGCGAAGCTGCTCCAGCTCGCCGACAAGCTGCTTGGGCGACTTGGTCCTGGGGACTCTGCCGAACATCGCGGTAATGTCGCAAAACTCACAATCGAAGGGGCACCCCCGGGAGAACTGAACCGCCATGGTCGAGTAGTGGTTGAAATTCACCAAATCCCACCGGGGCGGAGGAACGGTCTCTAAATTCGGCCGGTTGGGAGCCGTGTACCGGGGCTTGAGCGTCCCATGCTCCATGTCCCGGACAAGATCAGCGGCCACGGCCTCGGCCTCTCCTCGGACAATGTGGGGAAAGAGCGGCGTGGCTTCTTCGAACGAGGAAAACATCGGGCCGCCGGCGATCAGCGGTTTGCCCAGTTCGCGACAGCGGCGAGCCGCCTCCTCAGCCCCTTCCCGCTGGACCAACATGGCGCTGAGCATCACGTAATCCGCCCAAAGCAGCTCCTCGTCCGACAAGTTTTCGGCGTTGAGATCCTTGAGCCGCAGCTCCCAGTGACCGGGAAGCAGCGCCGCCACCGTAAGCAGCCCCAACGGGGGGATGACCGCCTTTTTCGAAACCAGGCGCAGGGCGTGCTTCATGCTCCAAAAGGTCTCGGGAATCGGGGGGTAAACCAACAACACGCGAAGCGGCCGGCGGCGGGCCCGCGGCGCGGAGACATCCGCAGGATCGGGTTTGGAAACGACTGAAAGCGGCTTTTCCGGAAGCATCGATCGTTGATCACTCACGGCCTCAAGATACCTTGCGAGCGGGCGATGTCAATCAAGCTTTTCGGAGCGCAAACGCCGCAGCGCGGCGCAAGCGGTTGTTATTGTTTGCCAGCCACGTCTTGAATTACATCGCCCTGAGCCCCCCGGCGGCCAAGCGAGCCTTGCCCAAAACTCGGGGGGCCGCGGCTCAGACTCAAGACGCGCCCGGGTCAGCCGGAACAGCGGCCGGGGTCGAGGCCGACGCGCGGCCGAAGAAACGGCGCACAGCGCTTTCAGCGTCCTCGAACAAGGAGAAAAGAATGGGCACATAGACCATTGTGAGGAAGGTCGAGACCATCAATCCTCCGATCGCCACCACCGCCAGCGGCGAAAGCCGCTCCAGCCCGATGGCCCATTCCAGGGCAATCGGAACCATGCCGACGGAAGTCCCCACGGCCGTCATCAGGATGGGGCGAGTCCGGATGCGGACCGATCCCACCAGCGCCTCGTAAGTGGATTCGCCGCGCTCCTTGGCGGCGGCGATGAAGTCGATCAGCAGAATCGAGTTCTTCACCACGATCCCGGCCAGCAGAATCATGCCCATGAAGGAAGGCATGCAACCGTGCTTATTGGCCAACAACATCGCCCACACCGCCCCGATCACGGCCAAGGGAATCGCCGACATAATGGTCAGCGGATGAATCCAAGACCGGAAAGCCGGCACGAGGGAAAAATAGAGAAGCACAAGCCCCAGAAGCAAGGCCTTGCCCAGCCGACCGAAGGATTCGTTCATCTGCTTGATCTCCCCTTCCTGGCTGATCCGGTAGCCGGGGGGAAGCTTCAGTCCGGCCAGGGCCGAGGCCACATCTTCCTGCAGATGCGTAATGGGACGGCGCGCCCGATAGGCCTGAACGTCCAGCGTCCGAACCAAGCCCTGACGGGTGATCACCGAAGGCACAGGCCGACGCTCGACTGATCCAAGCTCCCGAAGCGGAATCATCCCGAAGGGAGTCTGGATGGGATAGGTTTCGAGCTGGACCGCCCTTCTCCGCTCAGCGCGGGGCAGTTGGATCCACACTGCCAAGCCGTCCTCGTTGGGAACGCGGAAGACAGAGCTGGGCGCGCCCCGCACCGCGGCGGAGAGCTGCCCCACCACCGCGGCGGGAGAAATCCGATAGAGCCCCAGCCTCTCGGGATCGGCGCGGAACTGCGTCTCGATCGAATCCAACGTCCAGGAGCGGGTGACGCTGGTCGCGCCGCGGAGGCGCGTCCGAAGCCGCTCCTCGACTTCCCGGCCGATTCGGTCCAGAACTTCCAGGTCCGGCCCGGAAATCATCACATCCACCGAAGCGCGGATAGTGGAAAGAGGCGTGGCCCCGTAGTCGAACACATCCACGCTCTTGAGCCCGGGAAGCTTCCGAAACTCATCCCGCAAAGCGTCTTCGATTTCCCAGATCGAAGCCTTCCTGTGAAACCGATCCGTCAGGTGGACGGTGATATTGCCCTGTTGAGGAAGCCGTCCCGCCCCAAAGGAGATCACAGCCGGCTCGGAGCCGATCACCGAGGAAACCGAGGTGACCTCCGGGCGGCGGCGGATGATCTCCTCCATTCGCGAGAGCGTCCGCTCGGTTTCCTCCAGGGAGGTGTTGGCGTCGGTTTCGAAATTGATCTTCGTGATCCCGGTGTCCATCGGCGGCATCAAGTCCCGGCCGACGAGCGGCATCTGCCGCATGGAAACAATCAGCGCGGGAACCGCCAGAATCAGGAACCACGCCCGATGCCGCAGCGCCACGGCGGTGAGCCGGACATAGAAATCGCGAATCGGCTCCACCACCCAGCGGTCAAAACGAAGAATCAGCCGCTCGAACCGGTTGCGCCCCCCTCCCTCTTTCCTCCGGAGGAGGAACGGCGCCAGCAAAGGAATGACCGTCACTGAGATCACGTAAGAGGAAATCAAAGCCACCACCAGCGAAACCGACAGCGGCCGAAGCACGGTCTGGACAAAACCCCCGATGTAAATGATCGGCAAAAGCACCATCACCGTGGCGTAGGTGCCCGAGAAGATCGCCAGCATCACCTCCTGGGTTCCGCCCACCACCGCATGGCGCGCGTCCCGGCCTTCCTCGTGGTAATGCCGCTCGATGTTTTCCAGCACCACGATCGCGTCGTCCAACAGCATGCCCACGGCGATGATCACCGCAGTCAGGGTGACCATGTTGAACTCGTAGCCGATCAGCCACATGATGGCGAAGGTTAGCAGGTAGGTAAACGGGATCGAAATCGCGGCCAACGTCATGCCCCGCAGATCCGCCAGGAAAAGGAAGATCACCAACACCGTCAGGATCACCGCGTCGCGCAGGGCGTCGAGCATGTTGCCGATGGAAAGCTCGATGAGATCTCCCTGCGTGTCGGGCACGGTGAACTCGATTCCCGGATAATCGCGCTCCAACTGAGGCAGGGCGGCCGCCACATCGGCGATGGTTTGCACCGCGTGCCCCGAGACGGCGCGCTGGATGTTCACGGCGATCGCGGCCCTGCCGTCTCCGTGGTAGGCGCTTTGGGGCTCCAGAACGCCGCGGCGGACGGTCGCCACGTCCGCCAGATGCACGTCGCCTTCCGGCCGGTGGGCGATGACAATCCTGCCCGCCTCGGCCGCGCTCTCGAACTCGCCCACGCGCTTGAAGAGGTATTGGCTATCCGAACTGAGCAGCAAGCCCACCGGTTGATTGGCGTTGTACTCGATCAGGCGCTCGCGCACCTGCGGAGCGGAAAGCCCGTACTGCTCAAGTCGGTCTCGATCCAGGCTCACCCGAATCACCGGCTGGTGGGCCCCGAAGACCTCCACGTTCGCCACTTCGGACAACTGGAGAAGCCGCTCCTTGATTTCGTTGTCCGCCAACTGCCGCACCATGGAAAGATCGAGCGGCGAGCCTTCCTTGGGCCGCAACGCCAAGGTCATCACCGCCGGCGTGGCCGAGGACACCTTGAAAATCATCGGCGGGCGGATGTTCGAAGGCAAAGCGGCGCGGATCTTTTGCAAGCCGTTCGCCACGTCGGTCGCCGCCGCATCCAGGCCCTTGGAGTAGCGGAACTCCACGGTGACCGCCGACACCTCGTCTTTGCTCACCGAGGTCACCCGACGCACCTCGTCGATGGTGTTGAGCTCTTTCTCGATAGGGCGGCTGACCTCCGATTCGACGTCCTCCGCCGAGGCTCCCGGATACACGGTCACCACCGCCGCCTGCGGCCTTTCCGAGTCGGGGAAAAGGTTCACCGGGATGCGGTGATATCCCACCAACCCCACGACCGCCGCCAGCAACACCAAGGACGTAACCAGGTGCGGCTTCTTGAGGTAGGCTTCGACAATGTTCATCGCCTTATTCTCCCTCGACCCGATTTGTGGCCGCGGCAACGACCTCCATCCCGGGCGCCAAGCTCATCAAGCGAGAGGGCCGGGCCCTGACAAGCCGCTCACCCGCCCGCAGTTCGCCCTCCACCACGCAACGGTCCAGCCCCCTCGCCTTCACTCGAACCCGCCGAGGCTGGACCTTCCCGTCGCGGACCGCGTACACCCACGCGCCCGATTCTCCTTCCAGAAGAGCGTCGGCCGGAACCGTCAACCCCGCGGCCGAACGGATGCGCACGTCCGCGCCGACCTTTGCGCCCGAGACCAGTTCGGGAGGCGGATTGGTCACCTCGCACTCGACCAGGGTCAAGTGATTCGAACTCATGGCCGGAAAGACCCTCACGATAGGAGCTTGGAAAGAACGGCCTCCCGCGACCAGCCTCGTCGGCTGGCCGACCTTCACCAAGGGCAAATCGGCCGAGGGCAAGGCCGCGCGAACGCGCACGGTTTTCTGGCGGACCATTTTCAGAATCGGCTTGCCGGGCACGGCCAGATCCCCCGGATCCGCCAACCGCGCCGTCACCGCGCCGTCAAACGGCGCTTTGATCGCGCAATAGCTCAGCCTGGTTCGCGCGGAATCGAGGCGCCTGCGCGCGCTTTCAAGCTGCCCGGCCGCGGCGGCTTCCCGCGCCCGCGAGTAATCCCATTGCTCCCGCGAAATCGCTTTCGCCTCGAAAAGCGTCTTGTCCCGCGCCGTGGCGGCCTTCTGCGCCTCATAAGCCACTTGCGCGGCGGCCAACGCCGCCTGGGCCTCGGCCACGGCGTCCTGAAACTCCCGATCGTCCACCGCGGCCAACAAGTCGCCCTGCTTCACCCTCGCCCCTTCCCGGACGTTCACGGAAAGGATCCGCCCCATGACCCTCGGGGCGACCTCCGTTTCCTCCATCCCCAGGACGGTTCCCAGGACATGCCGGACCACCTCGACCCGACCCGAACTCGCCGTTGCGATCCGGACAGGCAACGGCGCGCTTTTCGGCAACGGCGCGCTCGCCTTCTCCCGCGCCCGCTTCACCCGGACCGCCGCCAGAACGGCGAGGACCCCCACAACCGCCACAACCGCCAGTATGCGCTTGGCTTTCACTTGACCGCTTCCTCCTCCACGATGGCATTGATTCGTTCCGCCGCCCGCAGGCGCTCGGCCAACGCGGCCGCCAGAGCCGCCTTGGCGCTCTCCAGCCGCGCCTCGGCGCGCAGCAGATCTTCAATCGTGCCCGCCTGCGTCTCATAACGGATCCGCTCGATGCGGGCCGCCTCCTGCGCCGCGGCGACGCGGGCTCGACCGGAGGCGACTTTGGCCTTGGCCGCGTCGAATCCGGCTAGAGCGCCCTCCAACTCCGCCCGCAGGTCCAGCCGCGTCTTCCGCGCCTCGATGACCGCGGCTTCCCTCGCCCGCTTGGCGGCGGCCAGCCGCTGGATCCGCGTGGTCCCCTCGAAAATCGGAATCGACACGCTCACCCCCAGGCTCCACGTGTCCAG
The DNA here is from genome assembly GCA_021160185.1 of Verrucomicrobiota bacterium. Lineage (GTDB taxonomy): Bacteria > Verrucomicrobiota > Verrucomicrobiia > Limisphaerales > CAZBKV01 > JAGHDA01. The sequence continues at coordinate 1,148 of JAGHDA010000459.1, read as the reverse complement.
ATCCCGATCGCTCTCCAATCCGCTGTGCTCTTGAAGATCAGCCCCGGCAAACACTCTCGGCAAAAATTCGGACCGGGCCGTCCTCACTCTCCGCTCAGCCTGCCGCGCCGTCAGGTCCGCCCGGCGCGCCGCCGAGTTCTTCTCCAGAAAGGCTTCCAGCCGGGACCGATCCATCATCAAGGCGGGCGCAGCTTCGGAAATCGGATCAACGGCCACCGGCGCAAATTCCTCTCTCCCCAACAAGGCAAGCAGCAAAGCCGCAGCGCGCTGCCGCTGTGCCCAAGCCTCGGCTCGGGCGCTCCGGACCGATTCGATTTCATCAATCACCTTGAGGCGGTCCGCCTCCGGCCGCTTTCCCAAAGCGACCATCTGGTCGATCCGCGCCTTGGTTTTCCCCAGCGCGGCCAGTTGTTCGTCCAAGGCCCCGCTCACCGCTTCGGCTGTCTGGACAGCGGTGTAGATCGAGACGACGTTGAACCGCGTCTGCCAACGAGCCCCTTCCGCCAGAACAGCGGCTTTCTCCTTTTCCAGCTCGGCGATCTTGATCTGATTGTAAAGCTTGCCTCCGAGATAGAGGGGGATTTCATAAACCAGTCCGTAATGGAGCTGGCTGCGATCAAACGGCATCCCCGTAATGCCTTTGCCGACCAGCTCGCGCGACATCACCCGCAGGATCTGAGCGTCGTTCAGCCACTTGTAAGAGCCCACGGCCGAAAGGCTGCCCCATCGGCTCCGAGCCGCCGCGCTCGCCTCGTAGGCGGCCGCCGCCGAACGCTCCCTCACCGCCGAGAGCCGAGGGCTGCGGGCCAAAGCTTCCTCAATGGCGCGGCCGAGACTGAGCCGCTCCGGGGCGGCGGCCTGCGTCTTAGCCGCCGCCGCGGCGGAAACGCCGGCCGCGGAGAGGGCAAGGGCCAACAGAACTGAAATTGCGCGTTGTCTTCCCATATGCGTTGCCATAGACGCCCCTGGCTTTCAAGGTCGGGCGGCGCGGGCGCCGTCGTTCGATCGCGACGCAATTTAGCAAGTTGACTAATAAGGGTCAAGGGAAAAAAGAAAAAAACGTCTCCCAAACCGTCCGCCCCTACACCGCAGCCGCCTTCCGCTCGGCGGGCCGGCGCCTGATCTCTTCTCCCCCGCCCTCCTTCGCC
>JAGHDA010000144.1 GCA_021160185.1 Verrucomicrobiota bacterium | reverse complement strand
GCCGCCACCAGGGCAATGATCGCGCCCACCGCCCCCACCGTCACGATCCAGGCCAGGCTGTTCGGGACCCAATCGGTCAGCCCAGGCATTTTCAAGTTTAACGGCACGCCCACCGCCGTGGCCGAGACGGTCACCATCGCGCCGGCGAGGAAGCAGAAGAGGACGCCGTTGGCCAGGTTGTAGATGACCACCATCTTCGGCCCGCAAATTTTCTCCAGCTTATAGTAGAGAGTGAGGCGGATTTTCGTGGCGATCGGGGCGCAGACGAATGTCCAGCTCAGCACCGCCAGCAGGTTGCCCACCAGCAAGCCCACCAGCAGGTCGAAGGCGCTGACGCCCGACGCCAGAAAGAGGGAGCCGATCATGAACTCGGTTCCCGCCACGTGCTCTCCGGCGTACATTCCCAGGAAGCTTCGCCAGTCCTTCAACGCCCGCGGCGGCACTGGTTCTCTTTCAAACTCCTCAGCCGGGCCCGCGGGCCGCGTTGCCTTGGCGGTATGGTTGGCTGCGGTCATGGCCTTATTGCGCTTTGCCTGACTTGTCAATGCGAACGACGGCGCCGACACTCTGGCCCGTGCTTGACGCAAGGGGCAAGAAAATAACGCCGCCGCCTTGGCGCGGCCGGCCGGAGGCCGCCGGTCCATGAGCCTGCGCCTTGATCTGATTGGCGCGGCTCGGCGCGCGCCCCGACTGCTGGGCGAAGCGACCGACGCGGTCGCCGCCTTTTTCGCCGCCGCTCAACGGCCCGACGGCGGATTCGCCGACCGCGCCGGCCGGAGCGATCTCTACTACGCCGCGTTCGGGGCGGAGGCCTTGGAGGCCTTGGGGCGGCCCTGGAACAAGGCCGCGGCGGCCGCTTTCGCGCGCGACGCGTTCGAGCCGGACCGAACGGACCTGCCCCACCTGTGGGCGTGGATCCGCCTTCTAAAGGCTGCGGGCGAAGAGCTTCTCCCGGCCGAGCGAAGAAGCGCGCGGGAAATTCTGGAACGGTTCCGCTCCCGCGACGGCGGCTACGACATCGTCTCCGGCGGCGCGGCCGCCTCGGCTTACGGCTTGTTCCTTGCATGCGGCGCGCTCCAGGATCTGGGTCTTCCTCTCGGTCCGCGCGAGCAGTGGGCGGCCTGTCTGGACGCGCTCAAAACGCGCGACGGCGGCTATCGCCAACGAGCCGGAGAAAGCCCGGAGCAGGGGGCCGCCAACCCCGCCGCGGCCGCGCTCACGGTGCGCCGCGAACTGGGGCTGCCGCCCGACGAAGAAGGCCTCGCCTGGCTTCTGGCTCAGGAGCGCCCCCGCGGCGGCTTCCGCGCCGCTCCCCAGGTCCCGATGCCCGACCTCCTCTCCACCGCCGCCGCCATCCACGCGCTGGGGGTAAGCCGGGCGGACTTGACGCCCCTGCGGGAACGGACGCTGGATTTTCTGGACAGCCTGTGGGATAACCTCGGCGGCTTTCACGGGCATTGGGCCGACCCGGTCGTGGATTGCGAGTACACCTACTACGGCCTGGTTGTCCTGGGCTGGCTGGCTGGCCCGGATTCGCCGAGCCCGGGCGCCGGAAAGACGAGGGAGGGAACGTAGGATGTTGCGGCGAATTCTGCGCGGGTTGTTGAAAGCGGCGTTCGGCTTCGAGGCTTGCAACGCCGAGGTCCTGAAAAGCCCCGGCCCGTTGCTGCTCGTCCCCAACCATGTAAGCTGGCTCGACTGGCTTTTCCTCTACACGCTGTTGGATCTGGACTGGAAGTTCGTCGTCTCCCGGCAAGTCGCCCGCCGCAGCCCGATTCATCGCCTCCTGGTCTTCAACCGGCGCACGTTTCCCATCGACAACAATTCAGCCTCCGAAGTGCGGCGGCTGGCGGAGTTCCTTCGCAACGGGGGACGGCTCGTCCTCTTTGCCGAGGGGCAGATCTCCCGGACGGGGACGCTGATGAAACTCTACGAAGGAGCGGGTCTCTTGCTTCACGCCTCCGGCGCGCGGGTGGCGGCCTGTTATTTGCGCGGCGCCGAGCGACTCAAGTGGTCGCGGCAGCCCGGCTGGCGGCGGTGGTTTCCCAAGGTGAGCGCGCACTTTTCCGGAATCCTTGCTCCGCCTAGCCAACCGGGCCTTAGCGCGGCCGCGGCCCGATCGAGGCTGACCAATTGGCTGCGCGACCGCATGGTGGAGCTGCAGTTCCGCGTCGAGACGGCGCACGGCCCTCGGCATCTGCTCGAGGCCGTCACAGAAACGGCGGCCCAAATCCCCGGCAAGACGATCCTCCAGGACGCCGCGATGCGGGAGCTTTCCTACCGGCGCTTGCTTGCGGGGGCGGAGCTTTTGGCTGGGAGGCTGGAGCGGCGCTTGCGGGATCCGGGGCGTCCGGCGGGCGTGTTGCTGCCCGCCTCGAACGCCGCGCCGATTGTGTTCCTGGCCCTTTGGAGCTTGGGCCGCGCGCCCGTCGCCCTGAATTTTTCCTTGGGCGCGGCGGTTCTTTGCCGGTGTCTCGAACTGGCCGGGCTCCGTCAGGTGATCACTTCCCGGCGGTTCCTGGAGGCCGTGCGGCTGGACCCGGCGGAGCTGACGCGCGCCGGAGCGGAAGTGATCTGCCTCGAGGATCTCCAAATGGAAATCTCCGCCCCGGCGAAGGCCCTCGCGTGGCTGCGGTGCGCGATCGAGCCGAGGCGGCTTTGGCGTCTGCGCCGGAAACGGCCGGACGCGCCGCCGCCCGGGCCGGAGGAGACCGCCGTGATCGTCTTCACCAGCGGCTCGGAAGGCGACCCCAAAGGGGTGCGCCTGACCCACGGGAACATCCTGGCCAACGTGCGCCAGCTCCTAGCCGTGGTGGACGTGACGGACCGCGACCGCATCTTTAACGTCCTGCCGATCTTCCACAGCTTCGGTTTCACAGTGGGCGTCTGCGCGGGGCTGATCCGCGGCATCTACACCTTCCAGTATCCTTCGCCGCTTCACTATCGACTTATCCCCGCCCTGTTTTACGACCGCCATTGCACCGTGCTCGTCGGCGCGAACACCTTCCTGCGGGGCTACGCGAGCAAGGCCCACCCGTATGATTTTCACACCCTGCGCCTCCTCTTTGCCGGAGCGGAGAAGGTCCGCGAGGACACCGCCCGCCTCTGGGCGCAGAAATTCGGCGTGCGCATTCTCGAAGGCTACGGCGTGACCGAATGCAGCCCGGTCGTAAGCGTCAACACCCCCATGGCCCCGCGCCACGGCTCCGCGGGCCGGTTTCTGCCCGGGATCGAATGGCGGTTGGAGCCGGTCGAAGGCGTCTCCGAAGGCGGCCGGCTTTGGGTTCGCGGGCCCAATGTGATGGCGGGCTACCTCCAGCCCGAGGCCGACGCCCGTTTCCGCGCCCGCGCAGGATGGCACGACACCGGCGACATCGCCGCCGTGGATGAAGAGGGCTTTCTTTACATCAAGGGCCGCGCCCGGCGGTTTGCCAAGGTCGGCGGCGAAATGGTCAGTTTGGCCGCAGTCGAGGAAAGCCTGGCCGAGGCCTTCGCTCACCTGGGACCGGAATTCGAGCTGGCTGTGCTTTCAAGGCGCGACGCCCGGCGCGGAGAGACGCTGGTCGCTGTGGTGAATTCCCCGGAGGCGAGCCTCGAGGCCATGCGCGACGCCCTCAAGGCCCGCGGCTTTTCGAACCTGTGGATTCCCCGCGAGGTGATCTGCGCGCCTGAGCTGCCCAAGCTCGCCGCCGGCAAAATCGCCTACCCCGCTCTGGAGCGGATGCTGGAGCGCCGGCGAGGCTCGAAGGAATAACGCGTTCCCTCAGCGGCAGTCGCAGTCCCGCCGCTCCCGTCCCGCGCCGCCCAGGCCGCTTTTCTCCCGCCCGGAGAAGGAGGAGCAGGCCGTGCCCGGCGACGTGAGGGGCGGCGACGCAAGAAGCCGTGTAGACGGAACGGACCGGCAAACTCCGTTGCCTGCGGCTGGGCGCGATCAGGCGCTTTCATCGGAGAGAAGCGATTGCAACTTGGGGTCATGAAGCCCCTTATTTGTACAGCCGTCAATTGTAGACCTTTATGTTTGGCGCCCGCAGCTGACTGACCTAGCGTTCGCCAGGCGCGCCGCTTAGAGCGGCGGCGCAGACAAAAAAACGAATTTTGTGTTTGACGGCCCCAGCTCACTAACCTAGCGTTCGTTAGTGTGATGCCTGAGGCATCAGTGTCAACGAAAGAGCGCATCTTGGAAGCGGCGCTGAAGCGGTTCGCGCTCCAGGGCTACGCCGGCGCGTCCATCCGCGACATCGCGGCCGCCGCCAAGGTGACCAAGGCCGTCTTGTACTACTATTTCGCCGACAAGGCGGACCTCTATCGGGCGCTGGTGGATTGGGCGAGCGACAAGCGGTTGCGGCTCATGCGGGAGGCGGTCGCCCGCAAGGACACGCTGCCCGAGCGGCTCCGGGAGTTATGCGCCACGGTGTTCGAATTTGCCCGAACGCATCGCGAGCTGATGCGGCTGGCGTTTGCCTCCGCCCTGGCCGCCCCCGGCGAAGCGCCTGCGGAAGCCCATTGCTTTGAAAAGGGTTGGCAGAGCTTTCTGTTTCTCCAGGATCTCATGGAGCAAGGACGCCGGGAAGGCGCGCTGGACCGGCGGTTTACAAGCCGGGCGCTGGCGATGGGGTTTGCCGGCTTGATGCATCTGTACGTGCTGTTGCACTTGTTGCAACCTGACCAACCGTTGGACCGGTCGGCCGCGGAAGCGGTGGCGGACCTGTTTTTCAGCGGGGCGGCGGTCAAGGAGGAAGCTCCTCCCCGGCAGCGACCGCGCCGCCGCGGGAAGACATGTAGCGGGAAGACATGCAGAAAGACAGATACAGCCTGAATCGCTGAAGGAGATCGTCATGTGTCACTCACAACAAACCCGTCTTGCTGATCGCCGTTTATTGGATTCTGCCACAGTCGTTTTCTGATCGTGCGCAAACTCATGTTTTCAACTATGAAGCTCCAACTTCAGCCAAACCGGGACGCTGCTGCTTCGGCAAGCGATTCCTGTCGCAACACTCGAATTCGTCGGCATCCAGACGCCGCGCGCCGATCTGCGCCTGCCGCGGTCCGCGCTTCTTGGGGCGGCCTGGTGTCCGGCAATGCGCCGGTTCTGACGGCCCTGGCAGCCGGACTGCTCCTTGTCGGATGCGGCCGGCGGGCGGGCGGGCCTCCGGCAGGAGGGAAGCCGGAAGTGGCGGTGATAACCGTTGCTCCGCAGTCGATCGAGCTCACGACGGAGCTGCCGGGGCGCACGTCGCCCTATCGCATTGCGGAAATCCGGCCGCAGGTGAGCGGCCTCATTCAAAAACGGCTGTTCGTCGAAGGTTCGGAAGTGAAAGCGGGCCAGGTGCTGTATCAGATTGATCCCGCCCCGTTCGAAGCGGCCCTGGCCAACGCCGAGGCCGCTCTGGGCCGCGCGGAGGCCAACCTCCCGGCCGTGCAGGCGCGCGCCGAACGGTTCAAGGCCTTGTTGGCTGACAAGGCGGTCAGCCGACAGGCTTACGACGACGCGGCCGCCGCCCTCAAACAGGCGCAGGCCGACATTGAGTTTTACAAGGCGGCGGTGCAATCGGCGCGGATCAACCTGGGCTACACCAAGATCACCTCGCCGATTTCCGGCCGCATCGGGAAGTCGTCCGTGACCGAAGGGGCCATTGTGACGGCGTACCAGCCGGCGCCGCTGGCGTCGGTGCAGCAACTGGATCCCATCTACGTGGACGTGCCGCAATCCACCACGGAGTTGCTGCGGTTGCAGCGCCGCCTCGAGCAAGGGCGATTGAGCGGCGCCGCCGCCAACCAGAACAAGGTGCGGCTCATCTTGGAAGACGGCACGGAATATCCCCTTGAGGGCACGCTCCAATTCCGCGATGTGACCGTGGACCCGACCACGGCGACAGTGATCCTGCGGATGATCTTCCCGAACCCGAAGAGGGTGCTGTTGCCGGGTATGTTTGTTAGGGCGCGGGTGAAGGAAGGCGTCCGTCCGCAAGCCATCCTTGTCCCGCAGCCGGCCGTGCAAAGGACTCCCCAGGGAAGCCCCTTCGTGCTGGTGGTGGACGCCAAGGGCGTCGCCCAGCGGCGGATGCTGACGCTGGATCGGGCCATCGGCGACCAATGGCTCGTTTCCTCCGGGTTGGCCGCCGGCGATCGGGTCATCGTAGAAGGGCTTCAACGCGTCCGCCCCGGCATGCCGGTCAAGGCGGTTCCTTTGGGCGCGGGCAAACAGCCGAGCTCGTCCGCGGACCGGACATCGCAACCCCCTGCCAAATCCAACTAACGGAGAACTCTTATGCTCTCAAGATTCTTCCTGAAGCGTCCCGTTTTCGCGTGGGTCATCGCCATCAGCATGATGGTGCTGGGCGGGCTGGCCATCCATTTTCTGCCAGTTTCGCAGTATCCGAACCTCGCGCCCCCTTCCATCCGCATTATGGCCATGTACCCGGGGGCGTCGGCGGAAACGGTGGAAGACAGCGTCACGCAGATTATCGAGCAGCAGATGACCGGCCTTGAAGACATGATCTACATGTCCTCAACGAGCGACTCGGCCGGCACTTGCATGATAGAACTCACTTTTGCCCCGGGGACCGACCCGGACATCGCCTGGACGAAGGTGCAGAACAAGCTTCAGCTCGCCATGGCGCACCTGCCGGAGGTGGTTCAACGAACGGGCGTCGACGTCCGTAAGGCCACGAAAAACTATCTGCTCGCTGTAGGCCTGATATCCGAAGACAACAGCATGAGCGGCATTGATATTCGGGACTATCTGGCTTCCACCGTGGACAAGGTCCTTGCCCGCGTGCCCGGGGTTGGCGAAACGCAAGTGCTCGGCTTCGAACATGCCATGCGCATCTGGCTTGATCCCGACAAGTTGACCAGCTATCATCTGACCGTGGCGGACATCATCGGGGCGCTTCGGGTCTATAACGTGGAGGTGTCCGCCGGTCAGTTCGGCGGCGCGCCTGCGGTGAAAGGTCAGCGTCTGAACGCCTCCATCATTGTCCAGAATCTTCTCAAGACCCCCGACGAATTCGCCGCCATTCCCGTGCGCACTAATCCCGACGGCTCCATCGTGCGCATCAAGGACGTAGGAAGGGTGGAACTGGGGACTGACTACTATGACATGGAGGACACATACAACGGAAAACCGTCGGGCATGCTACTGGTCCGGAAGTCGCCCGGCGCCAACGCCTTGGATACGGCCAATCGCATCAAGGCGAAAATGAAAGAGATGAGCCGCTATTTCCCGCACGGTCTGAAGGTCGTCTATCCGTATGACACCACGCCTTTTGTAAGGGTAGCCATCAACGAGGTGGTCAAGGCCCTCTTCGAGGCGATTCTGTTGGTCTTTTTGGTCATGTGGCTGTTTATGGGGACCATGCGCGCCACCCTGATCCCCACCATCGCCGTGCCGGTCGTGATTCTGGGCACTTTTGCTGTGCTGGGCGCGTTCGGGTTCTCCATTAACATGCTGACCATGTTTGCCATGGTGCTGGCGATCGGCCTCCTGGTTGACGACGCCATCGTGGTGGTGGAGAACGTCGAGCGCATCATGAGCGAGGAAGGGCTTTCGCCGCGCGAGGCCGCCGCCAAGTCCATGGACCAGATCACCCCGGCGCTGATCGGCATCGGCGTGGTGCTGGCGGCGGTGTTTGGGCCGATGGCGTTTTTCGGCGGCTCGACCGGCCTCATCTACCGGCAATTCTCGGTTACGATCGCCGCGGCTATGCTGCTCTCGGTGGCGGTGGCCTTGATCCTGACGCCGGTGCTGTGCGCCACCATGCTCAAGCCCGTGCCCAAAGGCCATGAGTCGGCGGAAAGCGCCGTCTGGTTCTTGCGCCCGTTTTTCATGTGGTTCAACCGGATCTTTTTTGGCGTGCGGACCGCCGTTGTCCGACTGGTCGGGCGCGCCCTGGCCCGGAAACTGCGTTACATATTCGTGTACATCGTGATTGTAGCCGGATTGGGATTCCTTTTCATGCGGATGCCGACGGGCTATCTCCCTGACGAGGACCAGGGAATTCTGCTGGCCCAGATCATTATGCCCACGGGCGCCACCCTGGAGCAGACCCAGGCCATGGCCGACGAAGTGCAGCGTTATTTCCTGGAACATGAAAAGGAAGCGGTGGAATCTTGTGCCACTGTCGCTGGATTCAGCTTTTCAGGAAGAAGTCAAAACAACGGCATGGTCTTTATCAAGCTGAAGGATTGGGACCTGCGCGACCGGCCGGACCTGAGGGCCCAGGCAGTTGCGGCTCGGGCCATGAGGGCGCTTTCAAGGATTCGGAACGCGACAGTCTTTGTCTTCCCCCCGCCAGCCATTATCGAACTGGGCAATGCCACAGGCTTTGATTTCGAGTTGGTAGACCGCGGCGGCGTCGGGCACCGGGCGCTGACGGCCGCACGCAACCAGCTTCTAGCCATGGCGGCGCAGGACCCGAGGTTGGTAAGGGTCAGGCCAAACGGCCTGGAGGATGTGCCGGAATACCGCGTTGACGTGGATTGGGAAAAGGCGGGCGCCCTGGGCCTGCCGATTTCCTCCATTCACAATACGATCTCGGCGGCCTTCGGCGGCGCCTATGTGAACGACTTTATTGAGGGCGGGCGCGTTAAGCACGTGTGGGTTCAACTGGACGCCCCCTATCGAATGCTTCCTCCAGACCTCAAGAAACTTTACGTCCGCAATCTCGCAGGGAAGATGGTGCCCTTTGATTCGTATGCCTCCGGGCGCTGGAGTTACGGCTCTCCCCGGTTGGAGCGCTACAACGGTTTCCCCTCGATGAATATCTGGGGTGAACCGGCGCCGGGATACAGCTCCGGCGACGCCATGCAAGCCATGGAAGAGTTGGTAACAAGACTGCCGAAAGGGATTGGGTATGAGTGGACCGGGCTTTCCTACCAGGAACGCATGGCCAGCGTCCAGAAGGCGCCGCTTTATGCCTTCTCGCTCTTGGTCATTTTTCTCTCTCTGGCTGCGCTTTATGAAAGCTGGCCCATTCCCGTCGCCATCCTGCTGGTGCTGCCTCTTGGGGCCGTCGGCAGCGTGATTGCCTCGACGCTGCGCGGCTTGCCCAGCGACGTCTATTTCCAGATCGGGCTGTTGACCACCTTGGGCCTGACCGTCAAGAATGCGATCCTGATCGTCCAGTTTGCCAAGGCGCGCGTTGAGCAGGGCATGGGACTGATCGAGGCCGCGCTCGAAGGCACGCGCCTGCGTTTCCGGCCCATCGTGATGACGTCGCTGGCTTTCGGTTTCGGCGTGCTGCCGCTGGCCCTGTCCACTGGCGCGGGCGCGGGCGCGATGAACGCCATCGGCACCTCCGTGCTGGGCGGCATGATCACCGGCACGGCGCTTGTGGTCTTGTTCGCTCCGTTGTTTTATGTGTTGATCGAGAAGACGTTTGGCCGACGCAGGAGGCAACATGCGGCCGACAGCGCTTCGAGCAGTTCCTCAGAGAATGCGTAACATGAAGACAAAAGCTCTTCTCCCATTCGTTGGCGTCGCCGTTTTTGTCGCCGGCTGCACCATGGCCCCCAAATACTCCCGGCCGCCCGCGCCCATCCCGGCCGAATGGCCCGCGGGACCCGCCTGCCGGCAAGCGGGGGCGTCCGCCAATGCTCCGCTTGCTCCCGACCTGAACTGGCAGGAATTCTTCACCGATCCGAAGCTCCAGCGGGTCATCGGCCTGGCGCTCACTAACAACCGCGACCTACGCCTGGCCGCCCTGAACGTGGAGCGCGCCCGCGCCCTCTACGGCATCCAGCGCGACGAACTCTTCCCCGCCCTTTACGTTCAAGGCGCCGGCGGCAAATCGCGGGCCTCGGCCGACCTCACTCCGCCCGGCCAACCTCGCACCACCGAGCATTACAGCGTCGACCTCGGCGTGCTGGCGTGGGAGATCGACTTTTTCGGCCGCATCCGCAGTCTCAAGGACCGGGCGCTCCAGGAATACCTGGCCAGCCAATACGGCCGCCGAAGCGCGCAAATCCTCCTGGTGTCCTCGACCGCCCAGGCTTACCTGGCCCTAGCCGCGGACCGAGAGGGCCTGGCTCTGGCAAAAAGCACCCTTCAGACCCAGCAAGCCGTCTACGATCTGGTCAAACGACAATACGAAGTCGGCCTCGCCACCGAACTGGATCTGCGCCAGGCCCAAACGCCTTTGGAATCCGCCCGAGGCGAGGTTGCCGCGTACACCCAGCGCGTCGCCCAGGACGAAAACGCGCTCAATCTGCTGGCCGGCGGGCCTGTGCCGCCCGAGCTGTTGCCCGACGGCCTTGACCGCGTGCGCCTGCCCGGAGAAGTCGCCGCCGGCCTGCCCTCCGACGTGCTTCTGCGCCGGCCCGACGTGCTGCAAGCCGAGGCCATGCTCAAGGCCGCCAACGCCGACATCGGCGCGGCGCGCGCGGCGTTCTTCCCGCGCATTTCGCTCACCACCATGCTGGGCACGGCCAGCGACGAGTTGTCCGGCCTGTTTGAATCCGGCACGAAGACCTGGAGTTACACGCCGCAGATCGTGATGCCGATTTTCGACGCCCGCACCTGGTCCGCGCTCAAGGCGTCCAAGGTGCAACGTCAGATCGTCCTGACCCAATACGAGAAAGCAATCCAAACCGCTTTCCGCGAAGTTGCCGACGCCTTGGCCGCATGCGGCGCGACGGACAAGCAGCTGTCGGCGCAACAGGCCATGGTGAAGGCGTTGGCTGAAGCGCATCGGCTGGCCAAGGCGCGATTTGAAAAGGGCGTCGACAGTTACCTCGCCGTGCTCGACGCGCAGCGCTCGCTCTTCGCCGCGCAGCAGGGGTTGATTTCACTTCGCCTGGCCAAAGCCGCCAGCCGGATCCAGCTCTACGCCGCGTTGGGCGGCGGAGGCGCCGAGGAGAACCTTGGCGAATCGGATCGTATCGAGCTGGTCGGCAGGAAATAGATCCTTTGGAGGCAATATGAAGTCAGCGGCTGAGCAACGCGTAGCTGGAAGAAGCGGGGAGCTTCCATCCGCATTGGACGAAGCGATCGCCCGGGCGGTGAAGTGGTTGGCGGACCGCCAGAATCCGGAGGGTTTCTGGGTGAGCCCCTTGGAAACCAACTCCTGCATGGAGGCGGAATGGATTCTGGCGATGCACTTTCTGGGCGTGACGGATGATCCCAAATCTGAGGGCATCACTCGCGCGATCCTGCGCGAGCAGCGTCCCGACGGGTCGTGGGAGGTTTACCACGACGCGCCGATGGGGGACATCAACACCACCGTGGAATGCTACGCGGCACTGAGAACCGCCGGATTCAAGGCCGAGGACGAACCGCTGCGCAAGGCCCGCAAGTGGATCTTGGATCACGGCGGGTTGAAGATGACCCGCAACTTCACTCGCTTTTGGCTGGCCTTGATCGGCGAATGGCCGTGGGCTGCCACTCCCGCGGTTCCACCGGAGCTGATTTATGTGCCGACGTGGGCGCCGTTCAACATCTACTGGTTTGCCAGTTGGGCCCGCGCCACTATGATCCCGCTGGCCATCCTTTCCGCCCGCCGTCCCGTCCGGCCGTTGCCCCCGGACCGGCGGCTGGACGAGCTGTTCCCGGAAGGCCGCGACTATTGCGATTACCGGATTTTCAAGCGGATCCGCGGGTTTTGGCCTTTCTTCTTCCAGGTCAACGAAAAGCTATTGCATCTCTACCAGCGAAGCCCTTGGCAGCCCGGACGCGAGAGCGCTATCAAGCTGTGCGTGGAGTGGATCTTGCGACACCAGGATCCGGATGGCGCCTGGGGAGGCATTCAACCCCCGACAGTTTACAGCTTGATGGCGCTCCATGTGGAAGGTTATCCGCTAGACCATCCTGTCATGCGCGCCGGCTTGGACGCATGGAACCATCACTGGTCGTACCGGCGGGACGACGCGATTTACATCCTGGCCAGTGAGTCGCCTGTGTGGGACACCGTCTTAGCGCTGGTTGCCCTTTTGGACAGCGGGGAAACCTTCGACACCTTTCCCGGGATGCGCCGCGCAGTGGAGTGGTTGTTGGAAAAACAGATTTTGGTCAAAGGCGACTGGGCCGTGCGGGTCAAGGGTGTCGAGTGCGGCGGGTGGGCGTTTGAACGGGCCAATCGCCTGTATCCAGATGTTGACGACACGGCCGTTGCCATGATCGTGCTGAACCGGCTGTTGGACACAGCGCCGCCGGACCTGCGCCCTCGGATGGAACGGGCGCTGCAGCGCGCCGAGGTTTGGACGCGCGCCATGCAGTCGGCAAACGGGGGCTGGGGCGCGTTCGACAAGGACAACACACACCAGATCCTCGTCCAGATTCCGTTTAGCGACTTTGGCGAGATTCTCGATCCCCCCAGCGCGGACTTGACCGGCCATAAACTGGAAGCTCTTGGTTGCATGGGCTGTTCCCTCAGCGACCCGACCGTGCGGCGGGCTGTGGCTTACATTATGAGCGAACAGGAAGACGAGGGGAGCTGGTTCGGCCGCTGGGGCGTTAACTACATCTACGGCATCGCTATGGTCCTGCCCGGCTTGCGGGCGGTCGGATTTGACATGAAGGATCCGCGCATCCTGAAAGCCGGTCGTTGGCTGGTCAGCCGCCAAAACCGCGACGGCGGCTGGGGTGAGTCGTGCGGCTCCTACATGGACGATGCGCTGCGGGGCAAAGGGCCGAGCACGCCCTCTCAGACGGCCTGGGCGTTGATGGCGTTGCTGGCGATCGACGACCCGCAATTCGACGACGCTATCCGCCGCGGCGTGGAGTGGTTGTTGACCCGCCAACGCCCCGACGGAACCTGGGACCAAGAGCACTATACGGGGACCGGCTTCCCGGGGTACGGCATTGGCGAACGCATCCGCCACAAGAAGAACACGGCCGCGCTGGCCCAGGGACGCGAGTTGGCGCGCGGGTTTATGCTCAATTACACAATGTACCGGCACTATTTCCCGCTCCAAGCCCTGGCCCGCGCTCGCGGGCGACTCCGTCGGGCGGCGGCGGCATGAGCCGGCGAGGATTCCTCAAGGCTCGCGCAATGGCGGTTCCAATGACGCCGACAACCGCCGTTGACGGGAGGAATGTCAGCGGTTCCGCGGCAACGCGCCTTGGAGAAACAAGGCCACCAGTCGCTCGGCCCTCCGACGGTTCAGCGGTTTTTGAGGTTCCAGCAGAAACCGCATGACTTCGAAGGTCAACGCGCTGTAGAGGGCGTAAGCCAGTTCCGTGCTGTTGAAGGCGGGGGTCAGCGCTTGCCGCGCTTGCGCTTGCCGAATGAGCGATTCGACAAATGCGAGGTTGCGCTTTCCTTTGACAAGGGTAACGGTCCGCGCTTCTGGGGGAATTTCTTTGGGCGCGGCGAACGCTGAGGCGAAAGCCAAGCGCATTAAATCCCGCTTCTCCCGCACTGTCTTGAACAGCGCGACGACGGTTTCCACCAATTGAGCCGGAAACTCCCGGTGGCGCGCGGCCGCTGCCTGCATGCGCTCATAGCATTCATCGTGGGCGAGGTCCAGCAAGGCCTTGTAAAGAGCCGCCTTGTTCCGGAAGTAGTAGTAAAGCGTGGGTTGTGTGAAGGGCGTTTCCGCAACGATATTCCGCACCGAAGCGCCGGCATAGCCGTTGGCCGCGAACTGTTTGAGCGCAGCTTGCAGAATTTGCTTCCGAGCGTTGCCTTTGGGCGCGGACATCCCGCGCAATATGCTAAAGGCCGCCTCGGGGGAGTCAAGACGGCCCCCGCGCGCTAATCCCGGTTGGGGATAAGTCGAAACTCGCGCCGCTGCCGACCGAGCCTTGCAGAGCGCCGTCGCGCTCTGCGCTTGGAAAGGCTCCCAGCTCCCGCTTTGCGTCTGGGTTTCATCCGCCCCGTTGCCTCGGCGGCCGCGGCGTCGCGGCGGCTGCCGGCCCAAGAAGGCGGAGTCCGGTTCAGGGGTTGCGCAGGATGTCCCAGAGCGAGCCGCGCAGGGCGCGCTGCGCCGCAAGGAGGACCGCCGCCATCCCGCAGAAGAACACCGCTCCCAGCGTGAACGCCAGTTGGGCCGCAGGAACGCGCACGCCCAGGGCCGCCACGGTGGGCGCCACGGCGATCGCGCCGGAAAGGACTCCCACGCCCATGCCGAGGGCCAGCAGCGCCAGGTGTTCCAGCCAAATCCACCGCTTCAAGAGGGGCCGTGAAAAACCGACCGCCTGGAGCAGGGCCAACTCCCCGCGCCGCTCGAACACATTCCGCGCCACCACGACGCCGAGGCCGAGGCTGCCCAGCAGGAGCCCCAAGGCGCCCAGCGCCTGGAACGTGCCCAGGTAGGTGTTCTGCACCGCGTTGAGCGCGGCCAGGCGCTCCAGGGTCGGAACGACCTCAAACCCGTAGTCTTCCAACCCGCGCGTCAGCTCTTCGGCGACTTCTTTCTCCCGGCCGTCCGGCGCGTCGATCAGGAACCAGCGGCGCCCGGCGATGTCCGGGAAAAGGCGCAGGAAAGCTTTCTCGCTGATGAAGACCTGCCCCTGCAGAATGGAATGGGCTGTGGCCGCCACGAGCCGGAGCTTGACCGCCCTGCCGCGGGCGTCCCGGACCGTGAGGGAGTCGCCCACTTTTTTGCCCAGGGACCAGAGGATCGAGTCCAGATCGGCCGCGGCCGGAACTTCGTCGGAGCCGAGCCGCACTCCCGCTTGAGCCAACGCCTCGGGATCGAGGGCGGCCCAGCCCAAGGAGCGGGGAACGCCGCGGGCTGTCCGAACGAACCGGAAGGCTTTGAGGCGGGCCAGGAGCGCCTGGTCGACGCCTATGATTTCCGGATCGAGCACGCGGTTGAGGTTCAGGCAGTCCGCCCTCTCGCCTTCCCGGACGCGTCCGGAGACGATGATGGTTCCCTCAAGCTTTGCGGGATCCAGGGCGTAGGTTTCCCATGCGGCTTGCTTGCCCAGATCGTTCAGGATGGGCTGGGCGGCCTTGCCGATGTAGTCGAACCCGCCCGCGCCCGAGTCCCGGCGTTTGGCGGCGGCCGGGGTTTCGAGTCGAAAGACGCCGATCGAGGCGATGAGGAAGCTGCCGCAACTAAGCAGAGCGATCGTCCCCAGGCTGCGCCGCCGGCGGCGGACGAGCCCGCGCAGCGCCAGGCTGGAAAGGCGAAGCCGGCGCGCGCTGGACGCGCGAGCGCTCTTGGCGATCCACGCGGCCAGAGCGGCCAGGCAGCCTCCCAGCAGGCACGCGCCCGCGCCGAAGAAGGTTCCGGCCCCGGCGCTTTCCCTTCGGAGCAACGCGCCGATCAGCAGGCCGGCCGCGGCGGCGAACAGGATTCCGGCCGCCCAGGCCGCCCGCCCGCTTCGGCGCGGGGCGGCGTCCGCGCTCATTTCCTCCCACTCGCCTTCGGCCAGCAG
>JAGHDA010000411.1 GCA_021160185.1 Verrucomicrobiota bacterium | reverse complement strand
TCAACGCCGGGAATGCCGGAGGACAGACGAGCATCGAGTGGCTTGGCAGGAAACCGACGGCGCTCTTTCTCAGCGACACTTCCGAGAAGCGCGGTCCGGCGCTGTGCGGACCGATCAGCGTCCCCGCGTTGGGGCTGACCACGTTGCGGGTCGAGTTCGGCGAGTAAGCGGGAGCCCTTAGTATCGTCGCAAGATGAAAGCCGACAATCGTTTCCAACGCCGCGGCTTCACGCTGGCTTTGGTAAGCCTGGTCGCCGCTTTCGGCGGCTTCCTCTTCGGCTACGACACCGCGGTGATCAACGGCGCCAACCAGTACCTCAAGCTGCACTTCAACCTTACCCCGCTCCAGGAAGGCATGGCCGGGGCGAGCGCGATCCTGGGCTGCATTCCCGGGGCGATGGTCGCCGGCTTTCTCAGCGACCGCTTCGGCCGGCGCAAGGTCCTTTTCCTCTGCGCCGCCATTTACGCGATCTCGGGCGTGCTTTCCGCCGTGCCGCGGACTTTTCCTGAATTTCTCGCCGCCCGTTTCCTCAGCGGCCTGGGCATCGGGGCCTCCTCGATGATCTGCCCCATCTATATCGCCGAGCTGGCGCCGCCCGCCACACGCGGCCGCCTCGGAGCGCTCTTCCAACTCGGCATCGTGACCGGCATCTTCCTGACCCTCTTCATCAACGCCCAGATTCAGGGGCTCGGCTCGGAAGCATGGAACCGGGACTACGGCTGGCGTTGGATGATGGCGGCCGAGACCGCTCCCGCGGCTGTATTGTTCGGCTTGCTCCTCTTCGCGCCGGAGAGCCCGCGCTGGCTTCTGCAGGCCGGGCGCGAGCCCGAGGCGCGAAGCGTATTGAGCCGCGTTTTTTCCGACGAGGAAATCGAGCGGCAAATCGCCGAGATCCGCGAGGCGATGGCGCAGGAAGAAGGGCGCTTTTTCGAGCTGTTCCGCAAGGGCGCGCGCCGCACGGTGATCCTGGCCGTGGCGTTGATGGCCACGGCGCAGTTCAGCGGGATCAACGCCATCCTCTACTACTCGACCAAGATCTTCGCCGCGGCCGGGATCGGCGTGAACGACGCCTTCCTTTCCTCGGCCATTGTGGGGCTGGTGAACCTGTTGTTCACCTTTGTGGCGATCGCGTTCGTGGACCGCGCCGGCCGGCGCGTTCTGCTCCTGATCGGCTTGACCACACAGGTCCTCGCTTTGGGCGCGGTGGGTTGGATGTTCCACGTCCGGCTTCAGGGGCTCGGGCTGTTGGCGGCGATCCTCGTTTACATCGCCGCGTTCGCTATGGCGCTAGGGCCGGTGCCGTGGATCATCTGCTCGGAGATCTTTCCGGCCCGCCTCCGGGGCCGGGCGATGTCCATCGCTTCGCTCACCGTTTGGGTGTGTTGTTACATTGTGGCCCAGACCTTTCCGATGCTCAACGACAGCCCGGCGGTCGGACCGGCCAAGACATTCTGGATTTACGGAGTGTGCGCCTTTCTGGGCCTGCTTTTTATTTGGGCGAAGGTCCCCGAAACCAAGGGGAGAACGCTCGAGGAGAACTTCCGGGTCATCTCAGGCGGAATCGCCCGCTGAGGCAAAGCGGATCAGGCTTGGGAGCAGCCGCCGAGACAACAAGGCGGGCCGGGGAAAAGGGGCTTGACCAAAGAGCAAGGCCGCGGCAGAACGGGCGGGTCCGGGAAAGTCCATAGAACCCAAACATCCCACAAAAACGCATTATGAAGCGCCAAGAAAAGACATCTCAAGTGACGCGCCGCCAGTTTCTCAAGCAAGGCGGAGCGGCTGCGATCGGGGCCGGCGTGCTGGGAAGCTTCGCCTCCCCCGGCGTGTTTGCCGCTGACGATCAAACCATCCGTCTGGCCCTGATCGGCTGCGGCGGCCGCGGAACCGGCGCGGTGGCCAACGCCCTCTCAGTCCCCAACGGCGGCCCGATCAAGCTCTACGCCATGGCCGATTTGATCCAGGCCAAGATGGAGGGCTCGCTCCGGAGCCTGCGGCGCAAGTTCGCCAAAAAAGTGGACGTGACGCCGGACCGCATGTTCCGGGGCTTCGACGCCTACCGCAAGGCCATTGACCTGCTCCGCCCCGGCGACGTCGCCCTCTGCACCACGCGGGCCTACATTCGTCCTGTGCACGTGGAATACGCCGTGCGCAAAGGAATCAACGTGTTCATGGAAAAACCCTTCGCGCCGGATCCGGGCGGGTTGCGGCGGATGCTGCGGGCGGGGGAGGAAGCCGAAAAGAAAGGAGTCAAGATCGCCGCGGGGTTGCAGTGCCGCCACTCGCCCGCGCGCCATGCGTTGATCGAAAAGATCCGCAACGGCGAGCTGGGCGAGATCACCCTCATCCGCGCCAATCGGTGGGGCGGCGTGGGATGGCTCCGGAACCAGGGGCAAAAGGCGTACGATTTGCTGAGCCAGCTCCAGTTCGGCCGGGCGCATCTGTTCTGGATAGGCTCCGGCCACATGGTGGATAACCTGATCCACCAGATCGACGAATGTTGCTGGATCAAGGACGCCTGGCCGGTCTCGGCCCACGGCTTGGGCGGACGCGTCCCGCACAGCGAGGACTGCGGCCAGAACATCGATGTCTATTCCATCGAATACACCTTCCCGGACGGAACCAAGGCCTTTTGCGGGTTCCGGCGGATGAAAAACGCGGAAAGCGAGTTCGCCACTTTCGTGCACGGCAGCAAATGCGCCGCCCAGTTCTCCGGGCGGGTCCACGCGGCGACCGTCCACATGTTCAAGGATCAGCACATCAATCCGAAAAACATCGCCTGGACGCCGACCAAGGACGCCTACAGTCCCTGGCAGTACGAGTGGAACGATTACATCGAGAGCATTCGTAAAGACCGGCCGCACAACGAGGCGCGCCGGGCCGTGTATGCGGACTTTGTCTCGATCATGGGCCGGGCGGCCTGTCACTTAAACCGCACGGTGACCCTCGATGAAATCATGAAATCGGACTTCCAGTTCTGCAGCTATTTGGACGAGCTGGACTACGACAGTCCGGTTCCAGTCAAACCCGACGCGCAGGGGCGCTTCCCCGTCCCGATCCCGGGGCAGTGGCGGGAGTTCTAGGCTGAAGCTTCCGAGACGGAGCAAACAAGGCAAGTTCACACGGCCCCCGGCGCCTCAGATCCGGGGGCCTTGCGTTTTTTGACAACAGACGGCCGGGGGGCGATGATATGAGCATGAAAACCACCAGGAATTCTCTCGGATGTCTTGCGGCAGCGGCGGCGGCCGTTGCCTTTCTGAGCGCGACCCAGGCGTTGCCGGCGGAAAACCAACAGATGGACCCGATCAACCGCGCGGTGCGCGACGCCATCTTCGGCGCGCCCGTGCAACCCGCGCCGCCTCGGGAAATCAAACAGGAGGTCAAAGTTGCCCGGCCGGGCCCGATCCGGGCGATTGTCCGGGGGAGCCCGGTCGTTCCGGCAAGACCGCGCACGTTGGCCTCCATTCAACTAGAGATTCTGACCGAGCAGTACAAGCAGCTCTCGATGCAGATCTTCAAGACGCGGCTCCAAATCATCGACGTGCAAAGCAAGGCCTCCGCGGTCTCCAGCGCTGAACGCGCGGGATTGGCAAAGGAAGAAAAGGCGCTGCAAACGCGGCTTGAGAAACTCCAGCAATTGTCCTCTCAATACGAGCAGTCGCTCCTGAAGGCGCTGCTCCAACAGAAACCCGGCCAGGACGCCGGGATTTCCCAGCCCAAGAAACAATAAGCGCCGGGGACCGAGGCCGCCGCACGACCCGCGCCTCCTCTTCCCCGGCGGCTCGTCAGCGCCGCAAAGACAAAAGCTTCCCGTCCCCCAAATTCGAGGGCGGGAAGAAGCGCGTTTTCCCCATGCCGGCGTCAAGCCCATCAAAAAGTTGCTTCTTTGGCCCGGAAGAGAGACCATCCCGCCCATGGCTGGACACCGAAAACTCAGCGCGCAGCAGGCGGCGCTCCTGGCAGTCTTCTGCGCGTCCCTGACGCAAGCGGCGGATCAACCCCAGTGGGGCGCGGCGTGGAGCCGCAACATGGTCTCCGAGGAAAAAGGATTGCCCGAAACCGTCGATCCAGCCACAGGCCGGAACGTCAAATGGGTTGTCCGCCTCGGCACGCAGACGCACAGCACGCCCATCGTCGCGCGCGGCCGGGTGTTCATTGGGACCAACAACGACCGGCCGAAAAATCCCCGCCACCGCGGCGACTGCGGCGTGTTGCTCTGCCTCGATGAAAGTTCCGGCAAGCTTCTTTGGCAGCTCGTGGTCCCCAAGCGCGGGCCGACGCCCTTCTGGGACTGGCCTCACACCGGCATGGTCTCCCCCGCCACCGTCGAGGGCGACCGCGTCTACATGGTCAGCAACCGGGGCGAGATCATGTGCCTCGACATCGACGGCATGGCCGACGGCAACGACGGCCCCTTCCGGGACGAAGGCCGGCACATGGCGCGCCCCGGCCGTCCGCCCGAGCCGATCGACCCGACCGACGCGGACATTCTCTGGCTCTACGACGCGCCGAAGGAACTGGGCGTGCGGCAGCATGACGGAGCGCATTGCTCGATTCTGATCGACGGCAACGTCCTTTACGCTTGCACTTCCAACGGCGTGGATGACCGCCACATGAGCATCGAAGCGCCCGACGCCCCTTGTCTGATCGCCCTGGACAAACGCGACGGGCGGCTCCTGGCCAGGGACCGGGAACGGATCGCCGTCCGCACCATCCACTGCAACTGGGCTCCGCCCTCCCTGGCCGAGACGGGCGGGCGGCGGCTGATCCTCTACGGCGGAGGCGACGCGGTCTGCTATGCCTTCAAGGCCCTGAGCGAGCCGCTCCCCAAAACGCCGGTCGCGCTGGAGAAAGTCTGGCAATACGACTGCGATCCGGAAGCGCCCAAGGAAAACATCTTCCGCTGGCAGGAAAACCACCGGGAAGGGCCGAGCATCATCACCGGAATGCCGGTCTTCTACAATGGCCGCGTCTATGTGACCGCCGGGGGCGATTACTGGCACGGCAAGCGCAAATCCTGGCTCCGCTGCTTCCGAGCCGACGGCCGCGGAGACGTGACGCGCGCCGCCGCAGTCTGGTCCTTCCCGATGAACGCCCCCTGTATGAACACGCCGGCCATCCGGAACGGCCTGGTTTACGTGGCGGACGCCCGTGGCGGGCTCCACTGCCTCGAGGAAGCCGACGGCCGGCTCTTATGGACGCAGGAGCTGGGCGGAGACGTGTGGAGCTCGCCTCTGGTCGCAGACGGCAAGATCTACATCGGCACGCGCCGGGGCTGGCTCTGGATTCTTCGGGCGGGCCGGCGCAAAGAAGTCCTTTGCAAAGTCCGCCTGGGCGCGCCTATCAGCGGCACGGCCACCGCCGCCAACGGCGTCGTCTACGTCGCCACAATGACGCGCCTTTTCGCCCTGGCCAAAGGCGCGGGCGCAGGGAAATAGGCCGCATCCTCCCTCAGGCGCGGGGGTGGAACTTGCGATGAACGGCGCGGAGCCGGTTGCGCGCGACGTGGGTGTAAATCTCGGTCGTGGCGATGCTGGCATGGCCCAGCAGCTCCTGGATCACCCGCAAATCCCCGCCCCGCTCGAGCATATGCGTGGCGAAGCTGTGGCGGAGACTGTGCGGCGTGAACGCGGCGCGAATCCCTGCCAACGCCGCCCGGCGCTTGATGCGCCGCCACATCGTCCAGCGCGAAAACGCCCCGCCTCGGGTGGTGAGGAAAACGTTGCCGGGCGAGCGGGGCTTGACCCGCTTGGATCTGGCGGCGGCCAGGTACTCCCTCAAAGCCTCGATCGCCTTCCGGCCTACGGGAACGACTCGCTCCTTGTCCCCCTTGCCCACGACGCGGAGGAAGCCGGCCTCCAGGTCGAGCTGCTCCAGCCGCAGGCCGCACAGCTCCGAGAGCCGCAGGCCCGAGGCGTAGGCCAGCTCCAGAATCGCCTGGTCGCAGAGCGCCTCGGGCGTCCGCCGGGGCGGCGGCTGCAAAAGCCGGTCCACTTCCGCAGGCGTCAACGCCTTGGGCGCTTTGATCCACCGCCGTGGAAGAGAAAGCAAGGCGGCGGGATTGTTCGGCAACAGTCCTTCGGCCTCGCAAAACTTGAAGAACGCCCGCAAGGCGGCAATCTGAAGATAGAGGCTGCTTGGCGCGGGCGGCCGCGGCGGCTCCGCGCCGGCGCCGGGCCGCCGGGCAGGCCGCCGCTGCTCCGCGCTCAAGAAAACCCGGAGAGTTTCGGGAGCCACTTCCCCCCAGTCGCGGAGCCCCCGGTTTCGGCTCCACCGGATGAAACGTCGGAGCAACCGGCCGTAAGCGGCCTGCGTGTTCTCCGACCTCCCGCGCTCGTGGCGCAGATGGGCCAGGAACTCATCGAGCAGCGCTTCCATCGTCCGGACTCTCCGCCTCTCCCTGCGCCCGCTTCCCCAGCTCCCGGCGCAGGGCCTCAAGAAGCCGCTCCATCGCCTTTTCGAACTCCGGCAGCTTCCCCCGCATCCCTTCCAGATCGCCCGCTTTGCCCAGGCGATCCATCTCCTGAGCCAGGGCGTACACCTCCTCGCCGGAAATGAAGCCGGCCGAACCCTTGATCGAGTGCGCCATGCGGGCGGCGTCCTCGATCCCGCCGGAGGCAAGATGTTCCCTGAGCTCGGCAAGTTGACCCGGCGCTTCCTCGAAAAAGGCCTCCATCATCGTCCGGGCCAAGTCCTCGTCCCCATCCACCCGATCCAGAAGCGCGCGCAGGTTGAAAACAGGAAGCGCTTCCCCGCCCGCCGCCGCCTCCTCCTCAGGAACACGATCCGCTCGGGAGCTCTCTTCTGCAACCGCGCCAACCGCCCCGCTCTCCTTGCCGCTCCACTTCTCGATCATCGCCTTGAGCCGGTCCATCCGAGGAGGCTTGGATAGATAATCATCCATCCCTGCCTCGACACAATGGCGGCGGTCTTCCTTGAGCGCATGAGCTGTGAGGGCCACGATGGGCGCGCGCGCCGCTTCGGGTCCGGCTTCGCCGGAGCGGATTCGCCGGGTCGTTTCCCATCCATCCATTTCGGGCATCCGACAATCCATGAAGATCAGAGCGAAGCGCTTGCGGCGGAGGATCTCGAGCGCCTCGCGGCCGTTGGCCGCAGTTTCCACAAGATGCCCCAACCGCTTAAGCATGGCCACAATCGCCTCCCGATCAATCGGGAGGCGATTGTGGCC
>JAGHDA010000457.1 GCA_021160185.1 Verrucomicrobiota bacterium | reverse complement strand
TCCGGGCAAGCTGTTCACGCGGAACGCGTGATTCTTGGAAACAACTGGGAAACCGAGCAAGCCATGGAGGTTTTGATTCAACCCACGCCGGAAGCGGCGGCGCGTCTGACCGCGCGCATTATGGCCGACGCGCTGCGCGCCGACCCGCAAATAGTCCTCGGCCTGGCCACCGGCCGCACAATGGAACCCGTGTACCGGGAGCTGGTTCGGATGCATCATGAAGAAGGGCTGGACTTTTCGCTTTGCCGCACATTCAACCTGGATGAATATGTCGGCCTGCCGTCGGACCATCCCCAGTCCTACCGCCGCTACATGAACGAAAATCTCTTCAATCATGTGAACATCGATTTGCGCAACACTCATTTGCCCGACGGCATGGCTCAGGATTTGGAGGCGGAGTGCGCCGCTTACGAGGCGGCCATCGAACGGGCGGGGGGCGTGGACCTGCAGTTGCTCGGGATCGGTCGCGTGGGGCATATCGGCTTTAATGAGCCGCTTTCACCGCTTCTCTCCCGCACGCGCGTCACGGTCCTTTCCCCCGCCACAATTGAGCAGAACGCTCCGCTTTTTCCCGATCCTTCCCAAATGCCGCGGCGCGCCCTCACCATGGGCGTGGGAACGATCCTCGACTCGCGCCGTTGCCTCCTTTTGGCCACCGGCGAAGAAAAAGCCGAGATCATCGCCAAGGCCGTCGAGGGGCCCATAACCTCCATGGTCTCCGCTTCCGCCCTTCAGCTCCATCCCCAGTGCGTCGTGGTGACGGACGAAGCGGCGGCCTCCCGCCTCCAGGGCAAGGACTACTGCCGCTGGATTTTTGAAAACGACCCGAAATGGGAGCCCTATCGATAGCCGGCTGAGGTCGGAAAAACGGAAGAGCGCGTTGACCCCGCCTTCGCGTTCGTGAAGAGTAAAACTGTGGAAACAACGCCGACCAATCAGGAGCAACCGCCCAGACCGATTAAAACGCTCCGCGTTGACCGCCTGGGTGTGGAAATTTACCCGACTCAGGAAGAAATGGCCCAAGCCGCCGCGGTTGCCGCGGGGGAATGGCTGCGGAGGGTCCTTTCCGAAAAAGAGCGAGCGGCCGTGATCCTCGCCTCGGCGACCTCCCAGATCCGGTTCCTGGACCGCTTGATCCGTCAGCCGCAGATCGACTGGTCGCGGCTGACCTTTTTCCACATGGACGAATATCTGGGCATTCCGGAGGATCACCCGGCCAGCTTCCGCCGGTTCATCCGGGAACACGTGGCTGAGAAGCTTCCCCAGGCGGCTTTCCACTATATCCAAGGCGACAGTCCGGAGCCTCTCCGGGAATGCCGCCGCTACTGCGATCTGCTTCACAACCAGCCGATCGACCTCTGTTGCTTGGGGATTGGGGAGAACGGCCACATTGCCTTCAACGATCCCCACGTGGCCAACCTGCGTGATCCGCACACGATCAAACTGGTCCAGCTTGACGAGGCGTGCCGCAAGCAGCAGGTGGGCGAAGGCTGTTTTCCCGACCTGAACGCCGTTCCTCAGTATGCCTTCACCATCACGATTCCGGGCCTGATGCGGGCGCGCCGGATCATCGGCGTGGCGCCCGAGCGCCGGAAGGCGAAGGCGGTGAAAAACGCCCTCGAGAAAGAGGTTTGCAAGGACTGCCCCGCGTCGGTTTTGCGGCAGCATCCCAACGCCGCGCTCTTCCTTGACGCGGACTCTGCGGGCGGACTGGAAGCTTTCCAACCCGGATAGTCCGTCCGTTTCGCAGACGGGCCCCCGCCGCGTATGCGCAGGCAGCTTTGGACTTGAGGATTCGCCGCCTTTGCGGCAGGCTTTCGCCTGCGCAACAAGAACGGATCCTCAGCAACGCGAAGCGATGATCACACGTTACCTCGGATGCGATTTGGGAGCGGAGAGCGGCCGGCTCATGCTGGGCGTTCTGGAGTCGGGCAAGCTGCGGCTCGAGGAGATCCACCGATTTCCCAACAAGCCCATTCAGACCGAGTCCGGGTTCTTTTGGAATCTCAAGGAGCTGTTCGCCGAGCTGGAGCGGGGGTTGGAAAAGGCCGGCGCGTTGAAGGCCCCGATCGCCGGAATCAGCGCGGATTCGTGGGGAGTGGACTATGTCCTGTACGATGAATCCGGAGCGATCATGGAGCCGGTGTTTCACTACCGCGACAAGCGCAACGAAGCCGGCGTCAAGCGCGCGCTCGAGCGCATTTCCTGGGAGGAGCTCTTCGCCGAGACCGGCTTGCAATTCCTGCCGTTCAACACTGTGTTCCAACTCGCGGCCGAGGATCCGGAGCGTCTCCGGCGGGCGCGGCGGATCGCGGGCATCGGAGACGCCTTCAACCACTGGCTCGGCGGCAAACTGTGTTACGAAGAGTCATTGGCCAGCACGACCCAGCTTTACGACCCGCGGCGCGGACGCTGGTCGGAGAAAATCATTCGAGCGTTGGGCTATCCTGAGGCGATCTTCCCTGAGGTGGTTCCTTCGGGCGCGGTTCTGGGCGAGCTGCGTCCGGAGCTTGCCTCGCGGCTCGGCTCGACGGGGACGGCGGTGGCGGCGAGCTGTTCGCACGACACCGGCGCGGCCGTGGCGGCGGTCCCGGGCGTAGGGACGGACTGGGCCTACCTCAGCTCCGGCACCTGGTCCCTGATGGGCGTGGAGCTGCCCGAGCCGGTCATCACCGATCGTTGCCGGGAACTGAACTTCACCAACGAGCTGGGCTACGGCCGATCGGTGCGGCTTCTGAAAAACATCATCGGCCTGTGGATCATCCAGGAATGTCGGCGACAATGGGCGCGGGATGGCCGCGACTACGATTACGCCGAGCTGACCCGCATGGCCGAAGCGGAAAAGCCGTTCGCCGCGTTGATCGACCCCGCCGATCCCCGTTATCTGCCTCCAGGCGGCATGCCTGAGCGCATCGCGGCGGCATGCCGGGAAACCGGTCAACCCGTCCCGGAAACGCTGGGAGCGATCGTGCGCTGCGTGCTCGAAAGCCTCGCCTTGCTCTACCGGCGCGTCCTGCGCCAGCTTGAAAGTCTCTTGGGGCGAAAGATCGCCCGGCTCCACATCGTCGGAGGCGGCAGCAAGAACGAGCTGCTCAACCAATTCACCGCCAACGCGCTCCAAGTTCCGGTCCTGACCGGGCCTGCGGAGGCCACCGCCACGGGCAACATGCTGGTTCAGGCCATTGCTTTGGGCCACGTGGAATCGCTGGCGGCGGCCCGTCAGATCGTGCGGGAATCCTTCCCAATCCGGACTGTGGAGCCCCGGGAGACCGCTCCGTGGGAAGAAGCCGCCGCGCGCTTTGAAAAGCTGTTTCCCGAGCAAGGCGGGGCCGAACCGAAGCCTTGAACCGGGGTTTTAAGCCGGATGAGCGCGACCCCTTCTTCTCCAACCCTTCCGGAGCTTGAGCGCCGCTGTCCTGCTTTGCGGCTCATCGCCCGCAGCATCGAGCGGGGACGGCTGGGCCACGCCTACCTGATCGCCGGTCGGGACCGCGCGGCGTTGGAACAAACCGCCGCGGCGATCGCCCAGACTCTCCTTTGCGAAAACCCGCCCCGCCGCGCGGCCGACGGCTCGCCCGCCGCCGCTTGCGGCGCCTGCGAAGGCTGCCGCCTAGTCCGGGAAGGCGCGCATCCGGACGCCTACTGGCTGCGCCCAGAAGGCAAGACCCGCGTCATCCGCATCGCCGGCGTCAGAGAGCTGGAGCGGGTCGTCCGGCTTCATCCCGCTCGGGGCGGTTGGAAAGTCGCCGTTATCACGGACGCGGATCGGCTCCACCCCGCCGCCGCCAACGCCTTTCTCAAGACGCTGGAAGAGCCGCCGGGACGGGTGGTGATCCTGTTGCTGAGCCTTCGGCCGGAGGCGCTTCTGGAAACGATTCGTTCCCGCTGTCTCCGCCTGGACTTGGGCGGAGAAACCGCCGGCTTCAGCGAGGCGCAACGGGCGTGGATCGAGGAATTGGCCCGAGCCGCTTCCCGTCGCCCCACGGCCCTGGGCGCTCGCTACCGCGCCCTCGGGCGGCTCTTGGAAGCGCTGGGCCGCATCCGGCAGGAAGTGGAGGAAAGCGTCCGCGAGGCTTCGGGAACGGATCCGGCCGATCTGGAGCCGGAACAACGCGAGCGGCTTCAGGCCGAGCTTAACGCCGCCGCGGAGGCCGAGTACCGCCGCCGCCGCAATCAGTTCCTCCAAATCCTTCTCTGGTGGCTTCGGGACGTGTGGCTCGCCGCTCAGGGGCTGGGAAAAGAGACGCTCAAGCTGCCCGATCTGGCGGAGGCTACGCAGCGCGTTGCGACTGCCCTGCCGCCGGACCGGGCGCGGACCAACCTGGAAGCCGCCGAACGCACGTTGGAGCTGTTGGAAACCAACGTTCAGGAAGCGCTGGCTCTGGAAACGGGGCTGTTGCGCTTGGACTTCGGCGAGTGACTCTCGGCGTATGAAGAAGGTTTCCCACAACCTTCATGTCGCTCCCCGGCAGCCGGGAAAGCGGCGGTTCCGCGCCCCTCCAAAATCCCCGCCGCCGCCGCCCAAGCCCAAGGCGGCGTGGGGAAGATACGAACAGTTTTACGCCTGTTTCGCCGGGCTCATCCTGGGCTTGATCTTCGCCAAGTTCGGCAATCCGGCGATCCTCAATAAACTGGTTGTTTATCCGAAAAATATCTATGAGTTCATCCTGTATCCTTGGCCGCTGCTGTGGGGATACGGTTTGCTTGGCGTCCTGATCGTTCTGGGGCTCCCGCTGGTTCGGCTTCCTGGGGGCGACGCGCGGAAGCTTGCCCTGTTGCCGGCTGTCTGGATAGGTTGGGTTTGGCTCTCGAGTCTTCACGCGACCGATCCCCGCCTTTCCCGGTTGACGTTGCCCTACATGACGGCTGTGGCGGCGTGTTATTACATCGGCTTGCTGATCCTTCCTCAAGTGGGAGACACCAAGTCCTTTTGGGGGCCGTTTTTCGTCGCCTTTCTATGCGTCTTGGCGATAGGATTTGAGCAACACTTCGGCGGCCTGGCTCGAGTCCGCGAAGAGGTCATGGCCAATCCGGACTGGCGGCAACTTCCAGCCGAATTTCTCAAGCGTCTTGAAAAGGAACGCATCTTTGGAACGCTCTTTTACCCTAACTCCTTCGCGGGAGGGCTGCTGCTCTTGCTTCCTGCGATGACTATGGCGGGGTGGCTGCTCACGGAAGGCATTCCGAAAGCCGTGCGGGTTCTCATCGTCAGCCCGGTTGCTGTGGCGGGGCTTGCCTGCCTGGTCTGGTCCCAATCCAAAGCGGGGTGGCTGATCGCCGTGCCTATGGCGGCGTTGCTGTGGTGGCGGCTTCCCCTCCGAACGCTCTGGCGAGCCGGCCTGCTTGCCGTGCTTCTCGTCGCGGGGCTGGGCCTTTTCGGACTCCGTTACGCCGGCTACTTCAAAAAAGGCGCGCCCAGCGTCGGCGCGCGCCTTGGCTACTGGAAAGCCGCGGCGCAGGTTGTGAAAGAGCGGCCTTTTTTCGGAGCGGGGCCCGGGTGCTTCGCCGCCGAGTATCACAAGCGCAAGCCGCCGGAGGCGGAGATGGCCAAGCTGGCTCACAATGACTACCTCCAGCAGGCGTGCGACTCAGGCGTTCCCGCAGGGGCGGCTTACCTGCTGGCCGTGTGGCTTCCGTTGCTCCTGCGCCGCCGGCGGGCCTGGGACGACGCATTGGCTTTTTCCATATGGCTGGGGCTGCTCGGCTGGGCAATCCACAGCTTCGTCGAGTTCCATCTCTACATACCCGCCACCGGTTGGATCGGCTGGGCGTTTCTAGGCTGGCTGACGGCCTTGAAAGAAGAAGCGCCGCCTCCCCTCGCTGCGCGCCGGCCCTGAGGTTTGCCGTTCCCAATTTTCTCGACGGTTTTCAGACGATCATTCGATCTCCACTCGCAGGCCGCCGGTGAGAGCCGCGGCGGCGTTATACACGAGCGAGCTTACCACCCCGATGACAAAGCCGATAATGGGATACAAGATGGTCGTTATAACCCCCAAAGTTCCTCCGTGGACCATCAAGCTTATGACCCCATGGCCGCCCCCTTCCATCATCACGCCCGCGCCGGTTGCCATAACAACAAACGCTAGAAACACCAAGCCCCATACCAACGCAATCGCCGCGCAAACGCCGCCGGCGCTGAACACGTCAATTCTACGAATTCGTTTCATCAGATTGCCTCCCCAAGACTTATAGTGCGTTCCGCGATGAAAAGCAATTTCGCGCTCGCTGTTCTTCGGGGGGATCCGAGAAGGGCCGGATGAGAAGAACCCGAGCCGGAAACGAGGGAATCCGTTCTGGAAAAGGTGAGGGCGCAGGTTATGATTCTGCATTGATTTCGTACAGGCGCAAATGTCGGGCGCGCATTCGGTCGAGGCCGGCCCTTTAATCGGTCTAAGGCTTTCGATCCGGACAATGGCGCGTCTGACGCCTCGGCGCGCCACAGACAGGGGGGAGGAGGAGAAAGAAGAAGTTGGCGGGAGAAAGGACGGTTATGAAAAAAACGGCGATAAGCGTGAAAACACAGATTCTGGCGATGGCGTGTGTGATGGGGCTTCAATGCGGAGCCGAGTCGGCTGTATGGAGCGATTGGATCGGAATTCACGGCGCGGCTCCGCCGCCATGGGAGTCGGCCTTCTTGGTTCCCCTCGGCTCAGAGCAGGGAGGCTACGAGCTTGTCGGAGACGGAACCGATCCCTCTGACTCGCATCCTGCGCCATCGGCCGCTGTCTTCGACGCGACCGGTCAACTTCAAAGCGCTTTCTGGCTGGACGCCCCCGCCGACGCTTACGATGCAGCCCTTGTTCCTGTAGAGAATGGGCTGTATTTCGCCCATGTGATCGGGAACGACGGAGCGGTTGAAGCGGGCTTGTTCGACGCCGCCACGGGACAGGCTCGCTTTGTGCGCCGCCTTCCAGGGCCTGCTGACCCTGATGAAATCATATGTGAGTGCCTGGAAGGCAACCGAATCGCAATCGTGCAACTTCTGGATGATTCAGTGCGCGTGGCGACGCTGAATGAAGCGGGGGACTTGATCTTCAAGCGCGAATACCAATCGTCGAGTTTTCAAGCCCCTTCTGAAGGCGGGCTGCCGGGACTTTCCAGTGTAAGAACCGTGCGGTTTGACGCGCTTCCGAACGGCGATGGGTATTTCCTTGGAGTCACTGTAACCGTTCAGACAATAAACCCCGGCATCCCTCTAGAGATCTCAACCGAGGCGCGTCTTGCTCTTCTCAACTTGAAACCGGACGGAACGATTCGATGGAAGGAAACGATTCCCTTGCCGGGCAATTTCACGCCCTCGATCCAGTTCGCGCCGGACGGGGCGCCGATCCTTCTAGCTGGAGAAACCGAAATGGACCTGCTTTTGCAAAAGATGGCGTTCCAGACGATTCTGGCAAAGCTGACTTCAACCGGCGGAGTCGATTGGGCGCAACGCATCCCCGGAGCGCGGTTGGGGTGGATCTCTTTCGGGCTCCAGGGAAAGTGGTGGTTGTATGGGATTGCGATGGAAAAGGACTTAATGTTCGCCACCGACGTCGTGATTGCGCAGTTTGATCCCGCGACCCGCATCTTTGATGCGCAAGCGCGGATCGACAATCCCGGCGTTGACTTCGCATATCTTCTACAAAAAACCGATGACCGAGTGTATCTTCTCTTCAACACGGGAACCGAGGACGGCGCGTTCGTCCCCTCGCTGGTTTCGTTTCACCGCGATCTTACACACCCCGTGGTGCGAACCTACGGCCATCCGAGATCTTCCTGTGTAGCTTTCTGGTCCGAGCAGGACGACGCTCTGCTTTTTTCCGCTTTCGACTCCGAGAGCAATCGGGTGGAGGCAATTACTGTGCCGCCCGATCTGAACGTTGTCGGCGAATGCCCGCTGTGGAGCGAAGGGTCCCTTCAAACCGTTTCTCCTGATTTGGAGTCGACGAGCCTGTCCCTTGCGCCGGAGGTCCTTGAGGTTTCCGTTTCCACGCCTTCGATTGATCTGGAAGAGGGCGAGCTTGCCCTGCAGTCGTGGGAGCTGAGTCGCGGCCCTTTGTGCGGAGGAGGCCCGCCTCAGCCGGCGGCGCCGGTCCTGGCGCTCGAACGCGCCGGGAACGGATTGGTCCTGAAATTCCCGACCGAGTCGGGGGTTCGCTACACTATTCTGGAAGCCGGCTCGTTGACCGGAACGTTCGAGCCGGTCGGCGAACTGGACGGGACGGGAGCGGAGGCGGCCTTTCCCGTCCAGCTCGAAGGCGCGGCGGGCTTTTACAGAGTCCGCGCCGCGTTGCCATAGAGACGGCAAAAGCCTCCGCGCGCCTCCAGATTTCGAAGGCCGGCCGCGGCCCTTCGCTTGCGCAGGAAAAAGCGCCATGAGAGACTCTCAAGCGCTTATGAAAACCGTCTTGCGCGCAAAGATTCGGGCTCGTATTCAGCGGGCTCTCATTCCGGCGGCGTGCGTCCTCGCTGTTTCCGCTGTTGCAGCGACCGGAGACGTTCTCCATCGGATCCCGAGCCCTTGCCGCTGCCCTACAGGCCTGGCTTGGGACGGCCGCTCGCTGTGGGCGGCGGACCGCATGTCGGACCGGCTTTACAAGATTGATCCGGACACCGGACAGGTTCAGCAAACCCTCCAAGCCCCCGGCTACGAAACGGCCGGCCTGGCTGCGGAAGGGAAGCTCCTTTGGGTTCTCGACGCGGCCGCGCGCCGGGTTTACAAGCTCGATCCGCGCTCCGGCGTGACGAAGCGCGCGCTCCCGGTTTATTGCAAGTCGCCCCAGGGGTTGGCGTTCGACGGCAAAACGCTTTGGGTGGCCGACCTCAAGGGCCGGAGGCTCCATCAGATTTCCACCGTGGACGGCACGGACTTGCGGGACATCCCCGCGCCCTCGGTCGCGCCTTACGGCCTGGCCGTCGAAGGAGGTTGGCTGTGGGTGGCGGACCGGGCCGACGACATGATCTACCAGGTGGACTTGCAAACCGGGGATGTGGGCGTCGCCCTTCATTCGCCCGGGCCCTTCCCGCGCGGGTTGGCCTGCGACGGCCGGACGCTCTGGAACGTGGACTACCAGGCCGACGCCATCTACCGCCTCAAGCTGCGCGATCCCGCGCCGTTTGTCATCGAGCGTTCCAAGCGGGAAACCGTCGAGTTCTTTCAAACGGCTCGGAATTACGGGCCCGGCAAGATCGTTTCCATGGACGTCTATCTGGCCGTTCCGACCAACCTGCCTTCCCAAAAGATCCTGACGCCCATCCGGTTCACGCCGAAGCCGGACGGTTTTGTCACCGACCAATGGGGCCAGAAATGCGCCCGCTACCGCTTCGAAAACATCCCCGCCGGCAAGGCCGTGACGGTGTCCTGGAAAGCCGAGGTGGAGCTGCGCCGCATCCGCTATTTCCTCTTTCCGGAAAAGGCGGGCTCGCTTTCGGAAATCCCCGCCGAGATCAAGGCGCGCTACCTCCGTGACGGGGCGAAGTATCAGATCCGTGATCCGTTCATCCGGCGTCTTGCCCGTCAGATCGTCGGCGGGGAGACCAACGCCTTGCGGCTGGCGCGCCGCATCTTCGGGCACCTCATTCGGAACATGAACTACGAACTTTCAGGCGGCTGGAACGCCGCGCCCAAGACCCTTCGCCGCGGCAACGGCTCCTGCTCCGAGTTCAGCTTTGCCTTCATCGCCCTTTGCCGGGCCGCGGGGCTTCCGGCGCGCTACGTGGGCTCGGCGGTGATCCGCGGCGAAGACGCTTCGACCGACGATGTCTTCCACCGCTGGCCTGAGGTCTACCTGC
>JAGHDA010000097.1 GCA_021160185.1 Verrucomicrobiota bacterium | reverse complement strand
TGCGTCTCGTAGCTGGCGGCCAACTTACGGCCGAACGCGCGGACCGCTCGGACCTCCCCCGAATGAAAGGTGAGGCATACAAGCCGGCCGCCGGGACACAACAGTCGCCAAGCGGCTTCCAGACCTTCCCGAATTCGTTCCAGCTCCCGGTTAACCGCCATCCTAAGAGCCATAAAAACCTTGGTAGCCGGATGGATCCTGCCCCGGCGCGTCCCCAGCGTCTCTTCAATCAACGAAACCAATTCGCGCGTGGTCTCAATCGACCCGCGACGGCGCGCCTCAGCGATCCGACGCGCAAGTCGTCGCGCCGGACGCACATCGCCCAACTCCCGGAAGATGCGCGCCAGCTCCTCCGGATCAGCCCGGTTTACCAGGTCGGCCGCTGTCTCTTCTTGATCCGGATCAAACCGCATGTCCAACGGCCCCTCTTTTTGAAAGCTGAACCCCCGGCGAGCCGAATCGAAGTGGAAGGAACTCGCCCCGAAATCGAAGAGCGCTCCATCCCAAGCCTCCGCCGCTCCCCAACGGCTTAGCTCTGTATAGCTTCCCCGCTCGATCCGCGCGCGCTCGCCGAAGCGGGCCAAGCGGCTCCGCGCCGCCGCAACAGCCTCCGGGTCGATGTCGCATCCCAGCAACTCCCCATCCGGAGCGCTGGCTTCCAAAATCGCTTCGGCATGTCCTCCGCCGCCAAGCGTCGCGTCCACATAAGCCCCGCCCTGACGGACCCTCAAGGCTTGGAGGACCGCTTCGACCATCACCGGGCGATGGACATACGCTTCGCTCATTCTCAAGCAGCGGAAAGGACATAGCTCGCCGGCGTTATATCCCAAGCCATCTCTTAAGACCTCGTACGATGCGTCGTTTCCATGGCATGGAGCTGCGACTCCGCCAGGGGAAGGAGGCTCGCCAACCGAGAAACCAGCCGTCCTTCCCGCTCGGAGAATCCTGCAGATCGGCATAGACCAATTGGAAATCTCCCAGCGGCGACGCCCCTATTCCCACCGGCTCGGGACGTCGAGAAGAGGGCTCTATATAGTAGACAGGCTCGGCGGCCTCCTGCTCCGGCTCGCTTTCTCTTCCCGTTTCAGGATCAAGAAGATTCCGCCCCAACTCCGCGCTCCCAAGGCGCTCTAACGCAAGGGCCGACGGCCTCGAATCCCCTGCGACAAGCTCGGCCGCGTTGCTCAAAACTGCGGTCTTCATATGTAAAGTTGATCTCCTAATTGAGCTAACTCCTCCACGGAGAGCTCCTCTTCCAGTTTGGACGCCTCCAGACGCTCCGGCGCCCAGGCCTCGATGGCGGTCTGCACTCCGATCACAACCGCCCTGTCTTTAATGCCCGCCTCTTCTACAAGCTGCTTGCCGAGGCAGACGCGGCCGACCTTGTCCAGATCAAGGCGTCTGCTGTTGCCAAACAGCGCGCGACGAAGCCTCCACTCGGCCGGGTTGAGGAGATTGGCGCTCCTCAGCCTGGCAGAGGCTTCATCCCAACGCGGCTTGGGGATGAGCAAAAGCCTGCGCTGTTCGGGCGGGCATTTGCTCGTCGGCGGCCAAGGCGCCACATAGATCGGAAACAGCCTCTTACGGTGTTCCGAGGTGCGCCATTCGGCGGGAAGCATAAGCCGGTAGCTCGGATCCACGGCAACCGTGTAATTGCCGATCAACTCCGGCATCTCTTCAGATGAATGTTCGCCCGCCATGGCCGCCGTAGAAAGAGAGGGAAGGCGGCGGAGCCTTACCTCTATCTTCCTGTAACTACCCCTAGTTCACCTCAGTCTCCCCGTCAGGTCAACCCTTTTTCGCAATGAGCTTTGCTTTTTTCCGCCCCCTTTCCGCTCCCGCCCCCCTTGAAGCAAAAAAAGCGAATGGATGAACAATTTGTGTGGAGATCAGCCAGCTCTCCTTCGAGAGGCTTAATGATGTGCGTTGTGGCGGCCTGACCCGGCCCCGGCTTTCGAAAACGTTGGAACTGAACGATTCAGCCCGAAAACAACACAAAATGAAGACATTCGCGACTGTCGACGGCAATGAAGCCGTCGCCTATGTGGCTTACCGGTGCAACGAAGTGATGGGCATTTATCCCATCACGCCGTCTTCTCCCATGGCCGAGTGGTGCGACCAATGGGCGGCGGACGGGATCCGGAATTTGTGGGGCACAGTCCCCTTGGTGGTGGTGATGCAATGCGAAGGCGGCGCGGCCGGAGCGGTCCACGGCTCGCTCCAGGCCGGAGCGGTGACCACTACTTTCACCGCCTCGCAGGGCTTGCTCCTTAAGATCCCCAACATGTTCAAGATAGCGGGAGAACTGACCCCGACGGTGTTTCACATTTCGGCGCGAACGGTGGCCACCCACGCCCTCTCCATTTTCGGCGATCACAGCGATGTAATGGCGGCCCGCTCCACCGGTTTTGCTCTCCTGAGCTCAGCCTCGGTCCAGGAAGCGCATGACTTCGCCCTGATTGCGCAAGCCGCAACTTTCAACTCCCGGGTGCCGTTCCTGCACTTCTTCGAGGGGTTCCGCATCTCCCATGAAGTGCAAAAGATCGAGGTTCTCTCTGAAGAGCACATGCGGGCGATGATCGACGAGCAAAAGGTCATCGAGCACCGTCTGCGCGCCCTTTCCCCCGACCGCCCCAAACTCCGGGGCACGGCTCAGAATCCAGACCACTTCTTCCAGGCGCGCGAGCGCTGCAACCCCTTCTACTTCGCCTGTCCGGACATCACCCAGAAGGCGATGGACAAGTTCGCCGAGCTTACAGGAAGGCGGTACAACCTGTTTGATTACGTGGGCGCTCCGGACGCCGAATACGTGGTTGTGCTGATGGGATCGGGTTGTGAAACCGCCCACGAAACCGTTGACCACCTCAACCGCAACGGCTACAAAGCGGGCGTCCTCAAAGTGCGGCTTTACCGGCCCTTCGACGTGGAGCGCTTTGTCCGCGCCCTCCCGAAAACGGTGAAGGCCATCGCCGCGCTGGATCGAACCAAAGAGCCCGGTAGTCAAGGCGAGCCGCTCTACCTGGACGTGGCGGCTGCAATCCGCCAGGCCGAAGCGAAGGGATGGGCGCAATGGGCAACCACCCCGAAGGTTCTGGCCGGGCGCTACGGCCTCTCCTCGTATGAGTTCAACCCGGCTATGGTGAAGGCGGTCTTTGACAACCTGGCTTCCCCCGAACCGAAGGACCATTTCACCGTCGGCATCATCGACGATGTCACTCACACGAGCCTTCCCTTCGACGAAAACTTCTCGACCGAGCCGGAAGACGTGGTGCGCGCGATGTTCTACGGCCTGGGCTCGGACGGCACGGTGGGCGCCAACAAGAACTCGATCAAGATCATCGGCGAAGAGACAGAGAACTTCGCCCAGGGTTACTTCGTCTACGACTCGAGAAAGTCCGGCTCGATGACGATTTCTCATCTTCGGTTCGGGCCGCGGCCGATCCGATCCACCTACCTGGTCAGCAAGGCAAATTTCATCGCCTGCCACCAACCGGTCTTCCTGGAGCGGTACAACGTGGTCAAAGATCTGGTTCCCGGAGGCACGTTCCTGCTCAACACGCCTTTCGGACCTGAGGAGGTCTGGGATCAATTGCCTCGCCCGATCCAAGAAGAGCTGATCCAAAAGAAAGCCAAGTTCTACGTCATCGACGCAACCCGGGTGGCCCGGGAGGCCGGAATGGGCGGCCGCATCAACACGGTCATGCAGACCTGCTTCTTCGCCTTGGCCGGCGTGCTGCCTCGCGAACAAGCCGTCGAGGAAATCAAAAAGGCAATCCGCAAGACCTACGGCCGAAAGGGCGAAGACATTGTCCAGAAAAATATCGCCGCGGTCGATAAAGCCCTGGAGAACCTCCATGAAGTGAAGGTTCCCGAACAAGCGACCAGCGACCGCGACTTCCTGCCGCCCTTGGACCCGCGAGCTCCCGAGCGCGTCCGGAACGTATTGGGTGCCATCGCGGCTGGCCAGGGCGAGCATGTGCCCGTCAGCGCCTTCGAACCGGATGGGACTTTCCCCACTGGAACCGCGCAGTACGAGAAACGGAACCTGGCCCTGGAGATTCCAATTTGGGATCCGAAAACCTGCATTCAATGCGGCAAATGCGTGACGATCTGCCCCCACGCCTGCCTGCGCGCCAAGGTGTACGATCCTAAACTGCTGGAGAAAGCGCCCGAGGAATTTCGGAGCGCCGACGCGCGGCACCCGGACTGGAAAGGGCTCAAATACACCATCCAGGTGGCCCCGGAAGACTGCACCGGCTGCACCCTGTGCGTGGATGTCTGCCCTGCCAAGAACAAGAGCGAACCGGGCCTCAAGGCGATCAACATGGAGCCTCAAAAGCCGGTGCGGGAGCGAGAACGGCGCAATTGGGAGTTCTTCCTCACTATTCCCGACTACGATCGGAGAAAAATCCGCGTCACCCAGCTGCGGCAGCAGCATATCATGCGGCCTCTCTTCGAGTTCTCCGGCGCCTGCGCCGGCTGCGGAGAAACGCCTTATGTCCGCATGCTGACCCAGCTCTTCGGCGACCGGGCCATTATCGCCAACGCCACCGGCTGCAGTTCCATCTACGGAGGCAACCTGCCCACCACGCCTTATGCCGTGAATAACGAGGGACGCGGGCCGGCATGGTCCAACTCCCTCTTCGAAGACAACGCCGAATTCGGCCTAGGCATGCGGGTGGCGCTGGACAAACAGAAGGAAATCGCTTCCGAGTTGCTTCAGAAACTGGCCCCCACAGTGGGAGACGACCTGGTTCAATCCATCCTTAACGCTCCTCAGACCAACGAAGCGGAGATCTACGAACAGCGCCAACGCGTCGCCTCTCTGAAGGAGAAACTCGAGAAAAGCGACGCATCGGAGGCCAAGCTTCTCCTCCCCATCGCCGACGTCTTCGTGAAGAAATCGGTCTGGATCCTCGGCGGAGACGGATGGGCCTACGACATTGGCTACGGCGGACTGGACCATGTGCTGGCGCTGCACCGGGACGTGAACGTGCTGGTGCTCGACACCGAGGTCTACTCCAACACGGGCGGACAGATGTCCAAATCCACGCCTCGGGGAGCAGTGGCCAAGTTCGCCGCTGCGGGCAAGCCTTTCGCCAAGAAAGACCTGGGATTGATGGCTATGACCTACGGCCACATCTACGTGGCCAGCGTGGCCATCGGAGCGAAGGATGAGCACACCCTTAAGGCCTTCGTGGAAGCCGAGTCCTATCAGGGGCCCTCGCTCATCATCGCTTACTCCCACTGCATCGCACACGGGATCAACATGGCCACAGGCGCGCGTCAGCAAAAAGCGGCGGTGGCCAGCGGCCGATGGCTTCTCTACCGATACGACCCGCGGCGCGCTGCGCGCGGCGAAAACCCCCTCCAACTGGACTCGCCCGCCGCGAAAATCAAACTGCAGGATTACCTGCTCACCGAAAACCGGTTCCGCATGCTGGCCAAAGCGCGGCCGGAGCGCGCCAAGAAGCTCTTTACGGAAGCCGAGCGGGAAGCCCAACATCGGTGGGAGTTCTACTCTTTCCTTGCCTCCCGCCAATACGGCGCTCCTGCTTCGGACAGTTCTCCGAGCAAGGCGTAAGCTGTTTTGAAACGGGGGCTGCGCCGACGGGGCTATGCCCTGTGCGGCGCTCCCCAGGACGGAACGGGCTATTTGCGAACTGCGCGGGAGGAAGTGATTCGCCGGCTTGGTTACAAGCGAAGCTGAAGCCCTTGTCCCGCCAAACTCATACAGCGGCCCGAAGAGATTGCCTCTTCGGGCCGTTTTTTCCTCCGCCGCCTCCGCCACTCGCTGCAAACGAGGAACGCTCCGTTCCAAGAGCTTTAAGCGGCGCTACTCGCGGCCGAAACCGCCATCCCAGCCGAACGGCCGGATCTTCAAAGCGCCGCTCGTTCTCCGCGCGCCCACCTTCGCCCGACACGCCATGTCAGTCTTTTCGGAAAAAGGCCTTCCTCTGCTTCGGAGTCGCCCGGCTGGGAAACACGCCTATCAACTCCTCGTTGAGCGAAACCAAGACACTGTTCCCGCGCTCTTTCACTTTCGGATCTTTCGCGGCTTCCAACAAACTCCAACTCACATATCGGGCTAGATCAGCCGGCGACTCAAACTCCGCCCGGACGTACGGCCCCGGAGAGCCGTTTTTCTCCACACAAACGAGGCGTTCGCCCTCCGGCATGCAAATAAAGGCGTGGTCGGCCACAATGTACCGGCTCCGCAAGTTCACATAAAACCCCAACCCCAATTTGAACTTCCGAGGGAACTCGAAACCGTCCTCTCGCACGCGCCTTACGTATTGCTCAAACGCTTTCTCCAACCCCTCGCGCGAGGCGGAAAGGCTTCCTGAAAGCCGCCGCGCGGCCCGCAACACCAGCCCCAATCGGGTCTCCATCTCGTCTCTCGGTTTGCCGACAAAAAGTTCGTACCCCTTGGCAGGCATCAACAGGCCGAAGCCGGAGCGGAACTCTTCGTAAGTCACAGCTTGCGCGCGCCCGTCATCCGTCACGCGCACAATCCCTTTTGACTCAAACCCTTTCTCCAGGGAGCCCGCCTTGCGCCCCGCGCCTCTCAGAAGCAAACAGGCGACATCAAAGCACGTCAGAGTCAGGGCGGGCCCCGGCGTGGCGTATAAAGGGCGCGCCAACCGCCGCGTGAAGTCCTCGACGCTGGAAAACCGGTAATAGCCGCCTCGCTTGATCGGGAATCTGCTTCGATCTACAGGGTTGCCCTCCTTGTTATGAAACTCGACAACCCTCTTGAATGCGGCGACGGCCTCCTTCGAAATTCCATGCCGCTCCAATAGTCGGCATGTGTCCTCAAGCGTTCTCGGATCGTCTAGAAAACTCAGCTTCAGGTCGCCTGTCGTCCCCCGCCACATCCCGCCGACGAGAAGGGCCGCCAGCAGCCATGCGAGCCGGCTCCGGAATCTCTTCCTGGGCAAATCCATATCGCGCGCCGCCGCTTTCAACGTCGGTTCACACACCGAATTCAACTATAGTGCGCGCATCTATGGAGGAAAACGCAAAGCAGGGAAGCGGAGCCGGACTGACGTTCGTCCATCGACATCGAGTGACGTACAGCGAATGCACTATCGGCAACCATGTTTACTACGCCAGGTATTGGGATTGGCTCGAGGCGGCGCGCGGGGAATGGTTCCGGGCGCTGGGCTGCGCTTTCGCAAAGCTCCAGGAAGAAGGCTTCCTTTTCCCGGTGATCGAAGCGCGCATTCGCTACCGAAACCCCGCCCGATACGACGAAATCATCCGAATCGAGCTGTGGGCCACGGAACCGCGGCGCTCCTTTCTGGAGGTGGAAAGCGTGGGAATTCGAGAGCCGGAGGAAACGCCGATCTTCACGGCGTGGACCCGGCACCTTTGCGCCGGGCTTGACAACCGTCCGCGTCGACTCCCCGAGAAGCTGGCGACGGCGCTCCGCCCCTATTTGCGTCAGAGTTGAGGCTGAAGCTCCGGCCGGCCCGGATTGGCCCCGCCGCCGCGCCCAGGAAACAATCTTGCTTCGCCCGACGCTTGAGGAACAATCAGCCGGAGGGAAAAACCGGCCGAACCCGGCCGGGCGATCGACGCTTATGAAGGAAAACGAAACCGAACCGCCGCCGCGCCCCATGGTGCAGAAACCGGCAGACCGCGTAGCCCGTTTGCACGAAGAGTATGTGCTTCCGACCTACGCCCGTTTCCCGAGGGTTTTTGTTCGCGGCTCGGGAAGCTACCTGTGGGACACAGAAGGCAAGCGCTATCTGGACCTGGGCACGGGCATCGCCGTATGCTGCCTGGGCCATGCGCACAAGGCATTGGCCGAAGCGATTGCGGCTCAGGCCAGAACCTTGCTGCACATCTCCAACCTCTACTATCACGAATGGCAAGGATGCCTGGCCGAGGAGCTGGTCCAGCGAATCGGCGAGGGAAAGGTGTTCTTCTGCAACAGCGGGGCGGAGGCCAACGAGGCGCTTTTCAAGCTGGCCCGCCGCAAGGGCCACAAGGAAGGCCGTTTTGAAATCCTGACCGCAACCAATTCCTTCCACGGCCGCACCTTGGCGGGCATCGCGGCCACCGGCCAGGCAAAGGTCAAGGAAGGCTTTGAGCCTCTGCCGCCCGGATTCCGCCATGTGCCCTTCAACGACCTGGATTCGCTGGAAGAGGCCATCTCGCCGGCCACCGTCGCCGTGCTCGTTGAAGGAGTCCAGGGCGAAGGCGGCATTCACGTGGCCAACCCCGAATACCTTCTTGAGCTGCGGAAATTGTGCGACGAAAAGGATTTGCTCCTTCTGATGGACGAGGTCCAGTGCGGCCAATACCGCACCGGACGGTTCCTCAGTTACCAACGGCTGCTGGAGGGAGAAGAGGAAGACTTCCAACCCGACGGCGTGGCAATGGCCAAAGGCCTGGGAGGCGGCGTGCCGATCGGCGCGATCTGGGTGCGCGAATCCTACGCCGACCTGCTTTCGCCCGGATCTCACGGCAGCACTTTCGGCGGCAACCCCCTGGCCTGCGCGGCGGCTCTGAAGGTTCTTGAAATTGTGGAAAAGGAACGGCTGGACGTCAACGCGCGCGAGTTGGGCGACCGGTTCAAGAAGGAGCTTAAGCGTTTGGCCAAAAAATACGCCGACTATATCCGCGAGGTCCGAGGCTTGGGTCTGATGCTGGGCATCAAGCTGGCCGGACGAGATGAAATTCCCGCTTTCGCTCGCCGGGACGCGCCGCCTTCGATCCAATTCGTCCGCAAGCTGCACGAACGAGGCGTCCTAGCCATCCCCGCAGGCAAACGCGTGGTTCGTTTCCTGCCCCCCCTGAACCTTACCGAAGCCCAACTGAAAGAGGGGATTGACGCTGTGGCATCGGTCCTTGAGGAGCTCAGCTCGAGTGACTCGGCAAGCTAGTCGGCGCCCCGGCTTTGCGCAGAACCAGGTCAGGCGCAGCGGCTCGCTGCGGAAAGAATGGACAACAGGCCGTCCTTTCGGTTAGAAATCGCTTCTTTCGTTTCGGCAGCGCGTCGGAGGGAAAAGCGAGTTTTCGTTGAGGCTTATGAAGCATTTGCTGAGCATCGAAGCCCTTGGGAAAGAGGAAATCGAAACCATCCTCAGCCGGGCGGCTGAATGGAAGCGGTTGCGCGGCAGCGAACACCCCAAACCGCTGGCCGGCCAGACGTGGGCGATGATCTTCACCAAACCCTCCACGCGAACGCGCGTCTCCTTTGAAGTGGGCATTCACGAGTTGGGCGGCAAACCGATGTTCCTTAACGCAGGGGAGATCCAGCTCGGACGCGGCGAACCGATTAAGGACACCGCCAGGGTGCTGGGCAGGATGACACACGGCGCGGTCATCCGCACCTACGAACAGCGCGAAGTAGAGGAGTTTGCCCGCTACAGCGGAATCCCCACAGTGAATGCCCTCACCGACCAGGAGCATCCCTGCCAGATCCTTGCGGACATCTTTACCATCCAGGAAAAGCGAGGCCCCATTGCAGGAAAGGTTGTGGCCTTCATCGGGGACGGATCCTGCAACGTTCCGATTTCCTGGATCTTCGCCGCCGCCAAGTTGGGCTTCGAACTGCGAATCGCCTCCCCGCCCGCTTACCAGCCTCCCCAGGCCATTCTCGATCGGGCGGGAGGCAACATCCGCGTCACCGTCGACATGCGGGAGGCCGCCAAGGACGCAGATGTGCTTTACACCGATGTGTGGGTGTCCATGGGGCGGGAAGCCGAGGCGGCGCGGCGGCTCCAGGAGCTGACCGGCTACCAGATCAACCGGGAACTGGAAAAGCTCGCCAAACCGAACGCGCTGGTGATGCACTGCCTGCCGGCTTATCGGGGCAAGGAAATCTCGGAAGAAGTTTTCGAACGCCACGCCCAAACGATTTTCGACCAGGCGGAAAATCGGCTACATGTCCAGAAAGCCGCGCTTGAGCGCCTGGTTTCCTAAGGTCGCGCGATTCCCCCAAACCGCAGGATCCGCGACGCGAAGAATTCTGCGCGGCGTGTGGATTATTTGAACTAGAGCAAAGTCTTTTCCGCGCGTTATACTTCCAACCGCCAATGAAAGATCCGCGATATTCCAAGCTGAGCGCCCTGCTCGTTCAGTATTCGACCGCCGTCCGCAAAGGGGACCGCGTGTTGTTAGACATGACGGACACTCCCGACGATTTCACTGCCGCTCTGATCCAGGCGGCGCGCGCGGCGGGAGGGATTCCGATCGTCGAAACGCGCCGATCCCGTGTGGTGCGCGAGTTGCTTCGCGAAACCGACAAGGCCCATGCCTCGTTGTTGCGCGATCTGGAGCTGCGCCGGATGAAGCAGATGCAAGTCTACATCGCGGTGCGCGGGGCGGAGAACGCTTATGAAACCTCGGACGTGCCCTCGGATTTGATGACTCTTTATCAGCGCCTCATGCGGCCTGTGCTGGATTGGCGGGTGCGCAAAACCCGATGGGTGGTTCTCCGCTGGCCCACGGCCTCAATGGCCCAGGCGGCCGGGATGAGCACTGAGGCGTTCGAAGATTTCTACTTCGACGTCTGCACGCTGGATTATCGGAAGATGGACCGCGCCATGCGGCCCCTTCAGCGGTTGATGGAGAAAACCGATCAGGTGCGAATCAAAGGCCCCGGAACGGATCTCGTTTTCAGCATCAAAGGCATGCCCGCAATACCCTGCAGCGGATCACGAAACATCCCCGACGGCGAGGTCTTCACGTGCCC
This sequence comes from Verrucomicrobiota bacterium, assembly GCA_021160185.1. Classification (GTDB taxonomy): domain Bacteria; phylum Verrucomicrobiota; class Verrucomicrobiia; order Limisphaerales; family CAZBKV01; genus JAGHDA01. Next base: position 4,799 of record JAGHDA010000097.1, on the reverse strand, counting down.
CGTTAAGCATTCCGTCAACGGCGTCATTCGCTTCAACGCGCCCACCGCCTACGCGGGCAAGCGGTTCGAGAACATCGTCTTGGAATTCAAAAACGGGCGCGTTGTGCGGGCCGAGGGGAGCGACACCAAACGCTTGAATAAAATTTTGGACACCGACCCAGGGGCGCGATACGTGGGAGAGTTCTCTTTCGGACTGAACCCCCGCATCCTCGATCCGATGGGCGACATCCTCTTCGACGAAAAGATCGCCGGTTCCATCCATTTCACTCCGGGCCAAGCGTATGAAGAGTCCGACAACGGCAACCGCTCGGCGATCCATTGGGACATGGTGCTCATCCAACGGCCTGAGTGGGGCGGAGGAGAGATCTGGTTCGACGGCAAGCTGATCCGCAAAGACGGCCGTTTCCTGCCCAAGGCGCTTCAGAAACTCAACCCGGAAAATCTGGTTTAAAACGAGGATCAGAGGCCGGAGCGGAACGAGGGCGTCGCCTTCGAGAAGCGTTCAAATCGATAAAAAACCGGCCGCGGCTCCGAACCGCAACCGGTTTCCCCCTATCCCGCATTGCGGCATCCGCGAAGGAACGCCGTCGCTTTTTTCAGGCTTAGTCCTTCTTCTCGGCGTCTTCCTTCTCGGCTTCCGCTTCCGCTGCGGGCTCAGCAGCGCCGCCGGCGTCAGCGGAAGATTCTTCCTTCGCCTTCGAAGCGGTCTCGGTGCGGGACTTCTTCTTTCCAGCCCGAGCCTTCGGTTCGGAAGGCGCTTTCGGGGTCACAGGCTCTTCGACCCACTCGAGAATCGCCATCGGAGCGGCGTCTCCCTGCCGAGGGTGCAGCTTGACGATGCGCGTATACCCGCCGTTGCGGTCTTTGTGCAGCGGGGCGATCTCCTTGAACAGGATCCTCACCGCATCTTCCTGATGAAGCCTAGCCACAGCCAGCCGGCGACGATGAATGTCGCCCTTTTTGGCTAGAGTGACCATCTTCTCCGCCATCGAGCGGGCAGCCTTGGCCTTGGCAAGAGTGGTGGTCACGCGGCGATGGAGGATCAAACTGCATACGAGGTTGGCCAGCATCGCGTTGCGGTGCTCGCCCTTTCGTCCCAGTTTAGCGGTTCTCTTCCGATGGCGCATAATGAGTGTGTGTCGGGGTTAAGCTTTCTCCTCGCTCTGAGGAAGGGTCTTCATGATCTCCATAACCTTGGGATCGTCTTTCATCCCAAGTCGGAGACCGAGTCCGGCCAGTTTCTCCTTGATCTCGTTGAGCGATTTGCGGCCGAAGTTCCGGTATTTGAGCATCTCCTGCTCGGTCTTGAGCGCCAACTGCCCCACCGTGGTGATGTTCGCGTTGTTGAGACAGTTCGCCGCGCGAACGCTTAGCTCGATCTCGTTGACGCTCATGCTGAGCACCTTCTTGAGCCGCGCGCGCTCTTCGTCCTCAGCGCTCCGCTCCTCTTCGAACTCGACGGCGTTCTTGTCATACCCGGCGAAGACCTCCAGATGTTTCTGGAGAATCACTGACGCCTGAACCAAGGCGTCCTCCGGCTCCACGCGGCCGTCGGTCCAAATCTCGAGGATGAGCCGGTCGTAATCGGTTTTCTGGCCGACGCGGGCGTTCTCGACAGTGTAGCGCACGCGCGTCACGGGCGAAAAAAGCGAATCGATGGCGATGATTCCGATGGGCTGATCGGGTTTTTTGTTTTCGTCGCCGGTGAGGAAACCGCGGCCCACCCGGACTTCCATCTCCATCTCGAACTTCCGGCGCTTATCAAGAGTGCAAATGAGCTGATCGGGGTTCACCAACTCCAACCCCTGAACGAGCTGGATGTCGCCCGCCACCACCGGCCCCTCCTTGTTCACGGAGAGGATAAGCCGACGGTCTTGGCGGTCAGCCGCTTTGAACTTGACTTTCTTTAAATTCAAAATGATGTCGGTCACATCCTCTCGAACCCCGTCGATGGTGGCAAACTCGTGCATCGCCCCATCGATGCGGACCGAGGTGATGGCGGCGCCTTCCAACGAAGAAAGCAGCACGCGCCGCAAAGCGTTGCCGATGGTATGGCCGTAGCCGGTCTCCAACGGCTCGGCGGTAAATCGGGCGTAAGTGGGCGTTGCAGTCGATTCATCGCGAATCAACCGCTTGGGCATTTCGAATCGGCCTAAGCGAATAGCCATAGTTTCTCTTCTCTTTCGACAATTTTAACCTGACCGCCTCCCGCCTCCCGCCGCGGGAAACGGCCCATATAATTGTCGCGGCTCCCCTTCCGGAGGGCCCTTTCTTATCTGTTGCCTAACGGGAGTAAAACTCGACGATCGTCTGTTCGTTGGCGACCGGGTTGATCTCTTCGCGGGTAGGAACGCGAAGCACGACGCCGCGGAACATGTCCTTCTGAAGCGAAAGCCATTCAGGAACCTGCCGGGCGGTAGAGCTTTCCAGGTTTCGCGTGGCCAGCTGCCGTGAGACGCTGCGATTCCGCACCTCCACCACGTCATTAACGCGAAGGGCATAGGAAGGAACCGTGACGCGCCGACCGTTGACCTCGATGTGCCCGTGGACCACCATTTGCCGCGCCCCAGGGCGGCTGGAAGCAAATCCCAATCGGTACACTACGTTGTCCAGCCGCAGTTCGAGGATTTGCAGCATAATCTCACCGGTGACGCCGCGCTTCCTCGCCGCTTGCTCATAAACCCGGCGGAACTGTTTCTCCTGAAGCCCGTAGTAATACCGGAGCTTCTGTTTCTCCATCAAGCTGAGCGCGTAATCGCTCAGCTTGCGTCGGCGCCGCGGGCCGTGCATGCCCGGCGGATAGCCGCGCCGGTCCAAATACTTCGAAGGGCCGAAGATAGGAACCCCAAATCGACGGCTGATTCGAACGCGTGGTCCAGTGTAACGAGCCATAGTCAGTGGATGAATCGGTCAGAATCCCAACAAACTCACACGCGACGCTTCTTCCGCGGCCGGCAGCCGTTATGCGGCACCGGGGTCACATCTTTAATGACAGTGACTTCCAACCCGATGGCCTGGAGGGCCCGAATCGCCGATTCGCGGCCCGAGCCAGGCCCGCTGACCCGCACCTCGACCTCGCGCATGCCGTGCGACATCGCCTGGCGGGCGGCGTCCTGGGCAACCTGCTGGGCGGCAAAGGCCGTGCTCTTGCGCGAGCCTTTGAAGCCCACTTTGCCGGCGGAAGACCAGGCAATGACGTTGCCCTGCATATCGGTGATCGCAACGTGAGTGTTGTTGAAAGTGGCCAGAATGTGAGCCACGCCGGAGACGATGTTTTTCGCCCCTTTGGCCTTAATAATCTTCTGAGGCCCGATCTGGTCGGCCAGCAATTCAGCCGCCGTAGGGGCCTTGCCCGCCTCGGGGGCTTTGGCCTCGCCGGCAGCCTTCTTCTTGGGGGCGGCCTTGGCCTTGCCGCCCGCTTCACCCTTCCGTTCCTTGCCCTCCGGAGCGGGGGCCTTCTTCTTGGATTCCTTGGGAGAATCCTTCGAAGGCTGCGCTTGCGCCTGGGGCTCCGCTGGTTTCTGTTCTTTCTGTTCCTCGGCCATGGTGCAGGATCCTAGCTGATCTGATGCAAACTAACCTGCTGCAACTGCGCTTATTACGAAGGCCTAGTGGATGCCCGCCTTTGCGTGCGGGTTGCGTTTGACGCCCACCGTCTTGCGAGGGCCTTTGCGCGTCCGAGCGTTGGTGCGGGTGCGCTGGCCGCGGACAGGCAGGCTGCGGCTATGGCGCAAACCGCGATAACACCGGATGGCGTAAAGGCGCTTCATGTTCATGCCGATCTCCCGACGCAGATCGCCTTCGATCACGTACCCCCCCTCTTGGAGCACATGGGCAATCTTCGAAAGCTGCTCCTCGCTCAGCTCGCGGGCGCGGATGGCGGGATCAAGGCCTGCCTTCGCCACAACCTCTTTGGCAAGCGTCGGGCCGATGCCATAGACCGAGCGCAAGGCGATCTCGATGCGCTTGTTGTCCGGAATATCAACGCCGAGAATGCGTGGCATAATCTGATTCCTCCTAAGTCCGGCTTCAACCTTGCCGCTGTTTATGGCGGGGATTGCTGCAGATGACCCGCACAATGCCTTTGCGCCGGATCACCTTACAATGTTCACACAATCGCTTGACTGAAGCTCTCACCTTCATGATTCCGTTTCCTCTTTCTTTTACAGCCTTTTCCGTTCGATCACAAAACCCTTCGCCGGATCGCTTGTGGCTACCTCCAAGGTCACCGCGTCGCCCGGAGCCAGCGGCCCCACCTTCTCCCGATCCCGCGCCTGAATTTTCGCATACAACACAAACCCATTGGGCAGTTCCACCTTGACTGTCCTCTCTCCCGCCGTCTCGATCACCCGCCCCGGGGTTCGGATGAATCCGGCTCTGCCCATGTCAAAATCTCCGGCTCCCCTTCAGTGATCAGCACCGTGTGCTCGAAGTGCGCCGAGGGTTGGCCGTCCGCCGTCACCACCGTCCACCCGTCGTTGAGGATGCGCACCTCGGGACCGCCCGCGTTGACCATCGGCTCGATCGCCAACGTCATGCCCGGCCGGAGCCGGGGAGAAGAGCGGCCGTTCACATAGTTCGGCACTTGCGGCTCCTCGTGGAGAGCCCGTCCCACGCCGTGCCCCACAAACTCTCTCACCACGCTGAAGCCGTTGGCTTCCACGCATTCCTGGACGGCTCGGGAAATATCCGCCACTCGATTGCCCGCCCGCGCCGCCGCGATTCCCTCGCGCAGGGCCTGCCGCGTCACGTCAATGAGCCGCTGCTCCCGCACCTTGCATCCGCCCACGGGAACCGTT
>JAGHDA010000197.1 GCA_021160185.1 Verrucomicrobiota bacterium | reverse complement strand
GTGCTGGCCGGATTGGGCTGCATCCCCGGACCGATCGGCTGCGCCGCCGGCGCCGTAGCGTGCGGCTCCTCGCTGGCCGACGGCGTCAGCGGGATGGACGTGATTGATTGCTTAGTGGGCGCGGCGGGGTGCCTTGTCCCCGGCGCGGGGGCGCCCGCCTGCGTCTACAGCATCCTGCGATGTATTTTCCAAGCGGGGAGCGCGGACGCTTACTCGCGGTGGGACGTGGGCTTGATGAGCTACGGCGGCCCCTCGGGCCCGGTTGCGACCGGCGGCGCGGATCCTTTGAATGCGTTCAAGCCGGGCGTGCGCGCGATGCTTGACGCTTTCAACGAGCTGACCGGCGCGCCCGACGGGGTGTGGATCAATCCGGAGGCCGACACGGACACCGGCGTCTGGTTCCAGGAGTTCCTCAACCGCGCCGCGCCGGACAGCGAGGGCGGTCGGTTGGTCACCGAAGGAGAAAAGACGGAGCTGTTCGAGGGCGTGCAGCCTCCGGGCGTGCCGCGCTCGGAGGTGGAGCGCGTTATTGCGCGTTGGAACCGCACGATGACCAATTGGACTGCGGGCGTCCTGAGCCCCGACGACGCCCCTCCGGGCGAGAGCCGTGACTTCATGGATTATCACCGGATGATCGAGCTTCTCAACACGGCCGGCGAGTACCAGCAGGCCGCCGAAGAAGCGGGCTTCACCGACCCGATCAACGCCATCGTGGAGACGGTGCGCAAACAGAACGAGGAGGGCGAAGCCGGCGGCACGTGCGCCCGGGTCCGCTTGCGCCTCGAGCAGGAAGCGGTGATCACCCGCGACGCCTTCCAGGCCACGCTCGAGATCGACAACCAGGACGCCGCCGGCTTGGACAACATCGAGGTCACGGTGCGCGTGGTGGACGCCAACGGAGCCGACGCGGGCGATCTGTTCGGCGTTCGCGACCCGGAGTTGAGCGGGCTCAGCGCGGTGGACGGGACCGGGAAGGTGCCCGCCGGAACCACCGGCACGGCGCGCTGGCTGATCGTGCCCGCCCCGGACGCCGCCCCGACCGAGCCGACGGAGTACTTCGTGACCGGCGAGTTCAGCTACACCATCGACGGGGTTGCCGTGCATATTCCGCTGGAGCCGGTGAGCATCACCGTCCTGCCGATGCCGCGGCTGCATGTGAAGTACTTCCACCAGCGGGATGTCTACGCCGACGATCCGTTTACGCCGCAGGTCGAGCCGAGCATCCCGTTCAATCTGGCGGTGATGATCGAGAACCGCGGCTACGGCATCGCCCGCAACGTCCGGATTACCTCGGCTCAGCCGAAGATCATCGAGAATGAGAAGGGCCTTTTGATCGACTTCAAGATCATTGCCGCCGAGGTCGCCGGAAAGAACCTGACCCCCTCTCTTACGGTCAACTTCGGGGACATCGGGCCCGGGCAAACCGTGATCGGCCGGTGGCTGATGACCTCGACCCTGCAAGGTCTCTTCACCGATTATGAGGCGAGCTTCGAGCACGTGGACGGCTTGGGCAATCCGCGTCTTTCGCTCATCGAGGATCTGAGCATCCATGAGCTGATTCACATCGTCCGCGCCGGCGGGGCCTTCGAGGACGGGCTGCCCGACTTCTTCGTGAACGAGGAGCCCGATCCGCTCGATTTCGGCGACACGATCTATCTGAGCAACGGAGAGACGAATAGCGTGGAGTTCTTCGACCAGGCGGAGGTGGACAGCCCGCCGACGCCGAGCGACCTGGAAGTGGAGCTCACCGCGGATTTGAGTTCGGGCTGGAGCTACCTGCGGATCCCGGATCCGGCTCAGGGCCGTTTCGAGCTGAAGCGGATGGTCCGTTCGGACGGCGTGGAGATTCCGGTCAACACCAACGTCTGGGTGACCGACCGCACGTTCATCGGTTTGAGCAAACGCCCCCGACGGGAATGGATTTTGCACTTGGTGGACTATGGGAGCCCCGGCCGATACACGCTCTATTACGAAGCCCCGCCGGAGCTGGATTTGGACCCGCCCACCAGCGCGGTCGCTCCGCTTCCGGAGGATAGTTATCCGGTGATCCCCATTCGCTGGTCCGGCCAGGACAACGAGGGAGGCACGGGCATCGGAGGTTACGACGTGTATGTCTCCGAAGACGACGGTCCGTTCCAACGCTGGCTGTGGAACACCACCGACACCAGCGCCGGCTACTTCGGCAATTTCGGCCACACCTACGCCTTTTACAGCACGGCCTGGGATCGCGCCGGCAACCGGGAGCCCGCGCCTTCCACGCCGGACGCCGTCACCCGCGTCTCGCTTACCAATTCTCCGCCGGTGGTGGATCCGATTCCCGACCAAACGGTCACCGAAGGGCAGACGCTGGAAATTCAGATCCACGCCGTGGATCCGAACGGCGATCTGCTGACCTACACCCTCAGCGGAGAAGCGCCTTCGGGCATGACTCTCAATCCAGAGACCGGATTCTTCCGCTGGGTCACGGGCGAGGGCCTTGCCGGGACCACGAATCTTGTCGAGGTCACGGTCATGGATAACGGCTTGCCCAACATGGGCACGGTGCGCCGCTTCAGGGTGATTGTGGAAGATCGCAACCAGGCCCCGACGCTGGCGCCGATTCCCGACCAGGTCCTTCGCGAGGGCGCGCCCTGGTCGTGGACAAACCAGGTGGAAGACCTGGACGTGCCGGCTCAACGCCTCACGTTCCGTCTCGAGCCCGGCGCGCCCGAAGGGCTGACGATCGATCCGGACACGGGCTTGATGAGCTGGACGCCCTCGGAGGTGCAAGGCGGTTTCGAATACGACGCGACGGTCACGGTCACAGACGACGGAGAGCCTCCGATGAGCGCCTCCCAGACGGTTCATTTCCTCGTGCGGGACACGCTCAGCGATTTCCGCCTCACTCTGGGAAGCGCGCGGGTTCAGCCCGGCGAGACAGCGGAACTGCCTATTAACCTCCAGGCCCCGGCGGAGCTGATTCGTCTGGGCTTTGAGTTGGCGCCTGGGAAGAGGCGGATCGAGTCGGTCGACGCGTCGGTCTTGGTCGCCGGGGCGAGCGTCACGGTGGCTCCCTCCGGATCCGCGTGGCAGATCACCGTGCAAGCTCCCGAGACGGCGCCGTTGGCGGGCGCGATGGACGTGGCCAGGCTCTCTCTGCAGGCGGACGCCAACCCGCGTTCGGCGTGGGTGCCGCTTCTCCTGCGGCATGCGGAGGCCGAGACGGCCGAGGGCATGGTCTACCGCAACGCGCGGCTCCGCGGCGGCAGCCTCTTCATCGTGGGCGACCGGCCTCTCATCGATCCGGAGCCCAAGGGCGGCGGCGCGCGGTTGGGCATCCTGGGGCGGCAGGGCGAGCGCTATCGGCTCGAAGCCACGCTGGATTTGGGCGAGCCGTTCTGGTTGCCCGTGGGAGAGATCCTCATGAGCGACGACTACGACGAGATCGCCTTGCCGGCCTTGCCCGGACGCGCCGTTTTCTTCCGCATCGTGATCGAGCCGTAGCCGTTTTGCCTTTTCGGCGTCTGCGCCGCCGTCGCGCTTGTAAGCGGGGCGGCGGCGATGCTATTTTCCCTTCCTGAAATGCCCGGCGGCGCGCCCCAAGGCGCTTCTTCCGGGCGGACAAGGCCCAGGTCAAGCTATGAGAAAAATGCGAGCGTTTCTCCTGCTTGTCGTCTGCTCGGCCGTTGGGGCGGCGGGCGACTTCGAACTCCTGCGCTACAATCATCCCGGCCTCCGGGTGGATCTCGGCGTGGGACTTTGGGCGTGGCCGCTGCCGATGGACTTCGACGGCGACGGCGATATGGACCTGGTGGTTTCCTGTCCCGACAAGCCGCATAACGGAACCTACTTCTTCGAAAATCCGGGGCCTTCCTCCGTCGGGGAAAAGACGCCGGCGTTCAAATCCGCCCGCCGTCTGGGTCCCGGTTTCAGCAATATCACGCTCAGTTGGGTTGAAGGCCGCCCGCGCGTCCTGTTGCCCGGCGAAGAAATCGTCGGCTTCCTCCAAGGCAGGCTCGATCAACGTCGGAAAATTTATCCCCGCTCCAACGTCCACACCGTCGAAGCGGTTCGCGCTCCCGGCGAGAACGTCTCGGGGCTTTTCGTGGGCAAATTTGACCAGTCCCGGAAGAGCCCTTCCCGGGCCAAAAGCCGGGTCGCCGCCCGGGTTCGGGCCAACCAATGGAAGTGGGTCGATTATGACGGCGACGGCGCGTTGGATCTGGCGGTGGGCGTCGGCTGGTGGGGCGACTACGGTTGGGACAACGCCTTCAACGTCCGGGGGCAGTGGACCAACGGTCCCCTTCACGGATTCGTCTATCTAATCCGCAACCGGGGCTCTTCCGCCAAGCCGCGTTACGCTGAACCGGTCAAGCTGACCGCCGGTGGAAAGCCGATCGACGTCTTCGGTATGCCGAGCCCCAACTTCGCCGACTTCGACGGCGACGGCGATCTGGATCTGCTCTGCGGAGAGTTCATCGACGGATTTACCTATTTCGAGAACGTTGGTTCCCGTCGCGCCCCGCAATATGCTCCCGGCCGAAGGCTGGCCCGGGAAGGCAAGCCGATCCGCATGCCGCTTTGCATGATCGTGCCCGCGGCGGTCGATTGGGACCGGGACGGCGACGTCGACCTCATCGTAGGGCAGGAAGACGGGCGCGTGGCGTTTCTTGAAAACACCGGACGGACGGCGAACGGCATGCCGGTCTTCCGCGATCCTCGTTTTTTCAAACAGGAGGCCGACGCGGTGAAGTTCGGCGCGCTGGCCACCCCGGCGTGCTTTGATTGGGACGGCGACGGCGACGAGGACATCCTTTGCGGCGACACCGCCGGCGAGATCGGCTTCATCGAAAACCTTGGCGGTTTCCCGCCCCGATGGGCCGCGCCGCGTCGGCTTCGCGCGGGCGGCAAGCCGATCCGCATCATGGCCGGCCCCAACGGCTCCATTCAGGGGCCCGCCGAGGCCAAGTGGGGCTACACTGTTTTGAGCGCAGCTGATTGGGATCATGACGGCCTGCCGGACATTGTCGCCAACTCGATTTGGGGTCGAGTGGTCTGGTTCCGCAACATCGGGACCCGCCGCCGGCCGAAGCTCGCGCCGCCCCGGCCGATCCAGGTCGAGTGGCCGGGCCGCCCGCCCAAGCCGGCGTGGAATTGGTGGAATCCGGTCGGCGAAGAGTTAGTCACCCAATGGCGAACCACACCGGCGGTCGTGGATTGGAATCGGGACGGAATCAACGACCTTGTTATGCTCGACCACGAGGGTTATCTGGCGTTTTTCCGACGGGTGCGGCGCGGCGGCAAACTGCTGTTGCTCCCGGGCGAGAGGATCTTCCGCGGCGGAACCATCGGTCGGTTCGGCCGCATCAGCGGCCGGAAAACCGACCCCCTCCGCCTGAACGACGGCGCGGCCGGCAAGTCGGGCCGCCGTAAGTTCTGCGTCGTGGATTGGGACGGAGACGGCCGCCGGGACTTGATCGTGGACGGCCTCAACGCCGATTTCCTCCGGAATGTGGGCGAGCGGGACGGCGCGGTCTTTTTCGAGCGCGTCGGCCCCCTGGGCAAGCGGCGGCTGGCCGGACACACCAGTTGTCCCACAACCGTGGACTGGAACCGGGACGGCGCGCCGGATCTGCTCGTCGGCGCTGAGGACGGCTTTTTCTACTATCTCCCAAACCCAAGATCACGGCGGTGACCCTTGGGGAGGGTTGTCCCAGATTCCGGCGCTCCTTCCTGAGCTTTCGCCGGCGGGAGTTTCCTCCAGGGGTGATTCATTCGGATTTTCCACAACCGCCGAGGCGGTGAAGCGGAAAGGATCGCGGCCATCTTGGCCGCGCCGACTGGGGGCGGCACGCCCCCGATCCCTGATGGAGACAATTCTTGGACTAGAAAGGGACGCCCGGAACCCGTCGCCTCACCTCGGCAGCCGCAAGCCCTCGCAACCGCCGAGGCAGCGAAGCGGAAAGGATCGCGGCCATCTTGGCCGCGCCGACTCCGGGATGACGCTTCACCCTGTTGTGGCGCAACAGCTTACCGCCGGACCTCAAACCGATACTTCCCCGATCCGACTTGATAAACCGCGTGCTTCTGCTCCACGCCGACGAACTGAACCCCGGCTGATTGCGCCGCAGGCCGACCGCTTTCCTCGACTTGCGTTGGCTTCGCCCCGCGCAAGGGCACGTAAACCAACGCGCCGGCGTTGACCGGGATTTCCACTTCCATCGTCAACCGGTCGCCTTCCCGACGCCAGTTGCTCACGATGTCGCCGCGCGCCGACCGGTAACGGCAACGCACCCAGTCGACCGCTTGCACCATTTGCGGCCGGATGAGAATTCGATCGAACCCAACCGCGTCGGGCGCTGGTTGAATCCCGCCCAGCCATTGATAAAACCACTGGCTGACCGACCCGAACATGGGATGGTTGTGCGAATAGGTGTTCTCGCTGCCTTTCCAATGTTCCCACAACGTGGTGGCGCCGTTGGCCAGCATGTAACCCCAACCGGGGAAAGTTTTCTGGCCCACAATCGTCGCCGCCAAGTCGGCCTGACCGGCGCGCGACAGCACATCGAGCATGAACTTGGTCCCGAAAATGCCGGTGGACAGATGCTCCTTGCGCGGTCCGCGGATGTCGTTGATCAACACCTCGAGCGCTGCCGTCCGCTGCTCCGGCGGCAGCAGATCCAGATACAACGCAAAGGATTGGCTGGCCTGCGTGCCCGGCCCCACTTTGCCTGTGGCGCGGTCCAGGAATTTTTCGAGGTAGGCCTTCTGGATGGCGGCGGCCAGTTGCCGATAACGAGCGGCTTCGTCGCCGCGGCCGAGAATCGCCGCCAATTCGCTCACCCAGCGCGCGCTGGCCGCATACAATGGCGTGACCAACAACGGCGCCGGCGTCGGCGTCAAACCTTCGTGATCGCTGAGGCCCTTGGTCACGATTCGATCAGGGAACTGTTCGGTCACCCGATCCAGCCATCGCCGGGCGGCGGCATATTGCTCTTCGATCAAGGCTCGATTGCCGTAATACTGATAGAGCTGGCGCAGCAACAACGGATGGACCATGGCCCAGGCCACGCCGCAATACTGGATGCCCACAAACGGCGCGGTGTCGGTAAACAGCCCGTCAGGCAGCGCGCTGTCCCGCCAGTCGCGCGCCGCTTTGGCATAAAACGCGGCCATGTCGTAGTTCATCATCAACGCCTCGCTGGTGGCTGCAATGTCGCCGCCATAGGCAAAGCGTTCACGATGCGGGCAATCCGACTGGACGCTGAACAGATTGCTCAGAAAGGTCCAATCGCACATCTCCTGGATGCGATTGAACTGCTCGTTGGAGCAGGCAAACTCGCCCGCACGTTCGACGTCCGCGTTGAGTCGAAGCCCGGTGAGGGTGTCCCGCGTTGGCCGGTAGGGCAGGCCGGTGATCTCCACGTAACGGAATCCGTGAAAGGTGAAGCGCGGCGTGTAGCGTTCGATGCCGACGCCTTTCGCGATGTAGGTGTCGCTTTGCCACGCAATCGGCGGCGCGCCCGGTCCGCCCACGCTTTCCATCCGGCCGTCCTTGGTCTTGCGTCGGCCTTTGATCTGGCCGGCGACGCTGGTCATTGGGTTGAGCGTGCCGTCCTTGTGCAGCAGTTCGCCATAACGCAGCGTCACTTTCGCGCCGGCCGGCGCTTTGCATTTCAATGTAACCCAGCCGGCGAAGTTTTGGCCGAAGTCCACGATGAACACGCCCGGTTTGGGTTCGGTGACGGCGACCGGCGTCAACGTCTTGGTGACGCGAATGGGCGGTTGCGCCTGCGCCTGCAATCGGCCGGACGGTCCTTGGACGCGCACGGCCGGCGCCCATTGCTTGGCGTCGAATCCCGGCTCATCCCAGCCCGGCAATTCCCGACGCGCGTCATAGATTTCACCCAGGTAAATGTTGTTGAAGCGAATCGGGCCGGGCGCCGTTTGCCACGAGGTGTCGCTGACGAAATGCTTTCGGGCGCCGTCGGCCAAAGTCACTTCCAACCGCGCCAGAAAGCAGGGTTCTCCCACCGGCATATGCTCGCGCAGGTTGAGGTGTCCCCACATCCGCAGCGGCAGCGGGTTATACCAGCCGTTGCCCAGCATCACGCCGAGGCAGTTGCGGCCTTTCCGGAGCTGCCGGGTTACGTCGTAGACACTGTAAAGCACGCGGGTCGAATACCGCGTCCAGCCTGGATCAAGTCGGCGGTCGCTCACGCGCTGGCCGTTCAAGCGCGCCTCGTAATAGCCCAGCCCGGCGATGTAGAGCCGCGCCCGCGCGACCCGTTGAGGCAGCGTGAATTCCTTGCGAAACAGCGGCGCGGGGCGTTCGCGGTAAAAGTCCTCGTCGCGTTGCGGCGTTTCGACGCCCGCGCCGATCCACTCGGCTTGCCAATCGTCGGGGGAGAGCAACCCCATTTCCCACCAGGCCGGTTGGCTCCAAGGAGAGGGTTGTCCGCGTTGCCCCCACACACGCGCCTTCCGATCGTCCAGCCCCCACACACGCACCTTCCAGTAAACCCGTTGGCCGGGTTCAAGCCGCTTGCCGGCGTAGCGAGCATGAAGGGATCCCCCGCTGGCCACGTAACCGCTGTTCCATAAATCGGCCGCTCCGGGGGACAGACGGTCCGGCGAACTGGCGGCGAGGATCTGGTAAGCCGTTTGCTCTTCTCCGCGGACGTCGGAATGCAACACCCAGCTCAAGCGGGGGCGGGCCGCGTCGATGCCCAGCGGGTTTGTTCGGTATTCACAACGCAAGCCGTCCACGACAATCGATCCCTGAACCATCGAGGCAGCGCACAGAAGCGCCAGGCAGGAAGCCTGCCGCCAACTGCGAGGGGCGCGAAGAATGCGTTTCATGACCCCGCAGCCTGCCGCGAAGGCGGCAAATCCTCAAGTTCAAAGCGGGCCCTTGCCCCGACTTGCCCCGGCCAAACCCTACAAACGCGGGAAAGCGCTGCCAGCGCAATCTCCGCGCCCCTTTCCAGGCTTTTCTCAAGCGCCGTCCCAATGAAAAGACTGCGAAGCTTCCTCTGCGCCTCGGCATTGGGGCTTGACGGTGTCCGCAAGGAGGCATGGAATAGTTATGAGCGCCGTGAAACCAAACAAAAAATGGGGGAACAACCTATGACGAAGATGACGCGCCGTCGTTTCTTGCGCGGAGCCGCCGCGGCCAGCGTCGCCGCCGGCGCCGCGCCGTTGCTGGGACAGGACATTTACGGCCGCTACAAAACAGCTCTGGTCGGCTGCGGCTGGTGGGGGACGAACATCCTCAATGAGGCCATCGCCTCCAAGAAGAGCAAGGTCACGGGCCTTTGCGATGTGGACGAGGGGCGGGCCAAAGCCGCCCGGCGCATCGTGGAGCAAAAGACCGGCATTCGCCCCAACCTCTATGTGGATTACCGGGAGCTGCTGGATCGGGAAAAGCCGGAGATTGTCATTGTGGCGACGCCTGATCATTGGCATCCGCTGGTGACCATCGACGCCGTCAAGGCCGGGGCGCACGTTTACGTGGAGAAGCCCATCTCCCACACGATTATCGAAGGCAAGGCGATGGTGAAGGCCGCGCGCAAGTACGGACGCATCGTCCAGGTCGGCACCCATCGGCGCGTTTCTCCCCACTGCATTTCCGGCATGCGGTTTCTCCGTTCGGGCAAGGCGGGCAAGATCGGCTTCGTGCGGGCTTTCGTGTATTACGGCGGCTCCGGGCCGGAAGCGCCGACGCCTAATGAAGAGCCGCCCAAGGATCTGCATTGGGACCTGTGGTGCGGGCCCGCGCCCTTGCGACCCTTCAACAAAAAGATCCATCCGCGCGGCTTCCGTCAGTTTCTTGACTACGCCAACGGCACCTTAGGCGATTGGGGCATCCACTGGCTGGACCAAATCCTGTGGTGGACCGAAGAGCTCTATCCGCGACGGGTCTTTTCCACCGGTGGCCGTCCCGTCAAGGGGCCGCCGGTCAATTTGCCGGACGGGCAAACGACCGACGCCCCGGACAGCCAATCCGCGGTTTACGAGTTCGAGAGCTTCACCGCGGTTTGGGAGCATCGGCTCTTCGCCGGCAACGGCGAGGAGAAGGGCGAAAACGTCGGCGTCTATTTCTATGGAACAAAGGGCGTGTTCCACATGGGCTGGCATAGCGGGTGGACTTTCTATCCCGTCAAGAAGGGCGAGCCGCCGATTCACGAGGATCCCCAGCTTCACAAGCCGGACGACCAGAACATCCGCGAGCTGTGGGCCGACTTCATCGACGCGATCCGGAACACGCGCCTGCCTGTGTGCGACATCGAGATCGCCCATCGCTCCACGAACATGAGCCTGCTCGGGATGCTCTCTTACAAATTGGGCCGCAGCGTGGATTGGGACGGCCGCAGGGAAGCGATCGTGGGCGACGACTACGCGAACCTCTTGCTGCGGCGGACCTATCGTCTCGGCTATGCCTATCCGGATCCGGAAGCTGTCTGACGCTCGAGCAGGAAAAGCGGCCGCGCGACGCGGCGCCTTGCGAAAAGGCGCTTTCCAGTCCTCTAACCTGACTTCGCGGACTGGGGGTATGCCGGCGCGTTAGGCCTTGGCACAGAATAAAGGG
>JAGHDA010000019.1 GCA_021160185.1 Verrucomicrobiota bacterium | reverse complement strand
CGCGAAGGCCGCGCCACGCCAGGACGCGACGCGCAAAAGCGGGAAGCGTCTCCCAGGTCCGGTATTCGTTTTCGCCGATTACGAAGACGATCCGCGGGCGGCGGTCGGCTTGGAAGCGAAACGGCCGGCCGCCGAGAAGGTCCGCGCTGGTCACGCTCGGACACCAATGCCGCTCGACATGCTCCACCATCAGGTCGGTCCCGGCGAAATGGCTTATGTAGGGGCGGCGGCGCGGATTGTACATCGTGTCGGTGAGGTCCCGCATCAAGTAGACGTCCATCCCCTGGAGAACCATCCGGCGGATGCCGAACGGCCGGCCCAGCACGCACATGTTCAGGTGGACGCCCATGAGGATGACGTGGCGGATGCCGCGGCTTTGGAGCAAGCCGAAGATTTCCGGGCCCGAGTCGGAAATTGCGTCGTCCGGCGCAATGCGGATCAGATCGATCTGCCTGCGCCACACGGAGCGGGGCTTGGGCGGGGAAGGATCGTCGCAGCCGCCGTCCGAGTCGTCGATCGGCAGGGGCGGCTCGCGCCCCGGGTCCCAGCCCGCCCAGCCTCGCAGCGGCGTCTTGGCTTGATAGGGCGGCGCGGCCTGGGCCCGCCGGCGCTGGGGCGTGTTCTTGTAGAAGTCCATTGTCCCGCTCGGGGCGTGGATGATCAATGCGCCGCGGCGGCGGGCCGCTTCCAGCGCGGCGTTCATGCGGGGAGCCATCTCGCGAACGCGCGCGGTCGCGCTCGGACACCAGTGCCGGTCCCACATGTCGCAAACGATAAGGGCGGTCGCTTTGGGATCGAGACGGACGGTCCGCTCAACAGGGACGAACCGGCCGCTGCCGGGCGGCCGCTCCACGCGGGAGCGGGCATGGAACGTGAACTCCTCGCCGCGGGCGGCGTCAAGGAGGACGCACGCCGCGAGGGCCAAACCAAACGCTCTCCCGGTTCGGAAGCGAAACCGAAGCCTGTTGGATGGGTTCATAGCAAATCGGCGTTCAACGCTCGGCGCTCTTTCCCGGGCCGGACGAAAGCCGCTTTGCGAGCTGTTCGGCGGCCGCTTTGAGCTGGGCGTCGGTCATTTTGTCCAGTTTTTCCTTCGGGATCGGGGCCGCGCCGGCCGCGCCGGATTGCAACCCCGCGATCATCCGTTTCACTGCGGCGCGCGCCTCGGCGCGAACGGCTGGGTCGTTGAGCATTCCCGCGGCCGCGCGCAAGGTCTCCGGAAGCGGATAGGCCGCCATGGCCGCCAAGGCCTGCTTCTTTTCGGCAGCCCCGCGGCAGAGCCGCAGGACGGCGGCCCAGGCGGCGGCCGGCCGGCTCGCGTCCGGCGCTTCCCCGCGCCCGAGCAGCCGGAGGCAGCCGCGAAGCGCCAAAGTCCGCGTTGTTGGGTCGGCTCCGGATTGAGCCAGGGCGAGCAGCGGCTCGAGGGCTTCCCCGGAGGGCCACGCGGCCAGCGCCCGGACCGCCGCCGCGCGCGTTTCCGGATCGGCTGCGTGAGCGGCCTCGACCGCGCGTTTCAGAAACGCCGGGTCGCCGACGATGGGAAACAGCTCGAGAAACGCCGCGCGCAGGGAGGCGTCCGCCGCCGCCGCATACCCGGCGAGCAGCGCCTTGGCCGCGCGCGGGTTGCGCGGGCCGCGGCGAAGCGTCTCGCCCAAGGCGCGGAAGGCGCGCTCCCGCGTCTGGCCCGGCGGCGTCGCCGAAGCGGCTTTGACCAGCGCCCCCGCGCGTTCCGGAGGCAAAAGGCGCGCCAGGGCGTCGAACGCGGCGATCGCTTCCTCGGGCGCGCCCTTGCCGGCGAGGCGGAGGAGGGCGTCGCCGGCCTCGACCGCGCGCCGGTCCGCCAGGATCCCTATGGCCCGAACGCGCGTCGGGCCGGCGAGGCGGGGCAGGGAGCGAACGAGGATGCGGTTGACGCGCTCGCCGTCCAGAGTTCGCAGCGCTGCGGCCGCGGCGTCCGCCCGCGCGTCCTTTGCCGCAAGCGCCCGGAGGAGAAGCACAGTGTCGGCAGGCTCGCCCAGTTTGCCCAGCAAGCGCGCGGCGGCTGCGGCGGGCTGCGCCTCGGGAAGGAGCAAGAACTCCCGCGCGGCGGCGGCCGCGGCGGGCGAAGGCGCGGCAGGCAAGACGTCCAGGAGCAAGGCCTCGGTCGCCGGGGGCAACTGATGGATCTGGTCCAAAAGAGCGCGGGCCGGCCGCGGGTCGCGCGCAGCCTCAATCTGGCCGATGGCCGTCCGGGCGAGCAGGTCCTCGCCGCTGAGCAGCGCGGCCGCGGCCAGGCCTGGGGCGCGTTCGGGCTCGGAGCGCATCATGCCCAGGAGGGCGGCGGCGCGAAGCCGCGGGGAGTTGGCCCCTTGCCACACCGCGGCGAAGAGCCGGGAAGCCTGGTCGGCCCGGCCGTCCAGCCGCAGCCTTCTGCCGCACTGGAGCAGGGCCTGCGCAAGGGCGCGGCGGGGCGGCGGCGGGCTCTTGGCCCAGAAATCAAGCAGCGCCTCGGCCGCCTTGGGAGAGCCGATCCGACCCAGCGCAGCCAGGGCCGCCTCCGCTTCGGCCGCGTTTTCGCTCTCGACGGAAGCCGCGAGCAGAGGGACGGCTTGCGGGTCGCGCCGGTCGCCCAGCAGGTTGATCACGGCCAGCCTGCCTGGGCCCCGGAGCTTGGGCAAGTGTCGCCGGAGGATCGCGTTCACCTTCGGAGAGGGAAAGGAGCGCAAGGCGAAACAGGCCGTCTCGACGGTTTGGGGATCGTCCAGGAGCTTCTCCAGCGCGGGCAGCGAGCGATCTGTGCCTACCGCCCAAAGCAGCCGGCAAGCCAATCGGCGCGCCTCCGGCTCCGCGGAGCCGGCGACCAGATCGATCAGCCGGTCCTCGAGGAACTTGCGCAGCTCGCTTCCCGGGCGCGCGCTGCGCGCCGCCTCCTCCAGGATTATGAACGGCCGTCGGCTTTTGCCGATCGTGTAGCTCGCGGCGGCCCGGGCCGCTTCTGCGATCTGCGCTTTCGAGGGCGGTTGAGCCTTCGAGGCCGCGCAGAGCGCAGGGCCGGCGCAGAGAGCCGCTCCCAAGCCCGCCGCCAGAGAAGCGGCCTTCAGGGCCCGGCGCATTCGGGAGAGAACAACAAACGTTTTCATAGTCAACAGGAGTTCAGATTGAGTCGCAACGGTTGGATCGTTCAAGCGTGCCAGGGAGCGCGCCGGGCACGGGCGCGCATCCGGTTCGCCTCCGGGTCGTCGAGGAAGGATTCCGTTTTCGGATCCCACCGCAGCTTCCGCCCGAGGCGGAGGCAGAGGTTGGAGATCTGGCAGATGGAGATGGCGCGATGGGCCGCCTCGACATGAGCGGCCGGGCGCGTGCGATGCCGGATGGCGTGAAGCCAGTCGGCGATGTGCCCGCCGGTGTCCGCCCACGACTTGGTTCCGATCGTCCGCCACCGAAGGATCGAGGCGGGAGACGCCGTCACGCGGTTGGTCTCATCGTCCACCTGAATCCAGCCCTCGTCCCCGACGAAGCGGATGAACCGCTCGCCGAAGGCGCCGCGTTGCTGAAGGACGCCGACGACGCCGTTGGGATAGCGGCATCGAACCTCGGCGCGAATCGGCGTTTCGCTGTAGGCGTCTTCGGGGAACACGGCCCAGCCTTCGTACTCGACGGGCCCGGTGTCGTCGGTCCCGAAGGTGAACTGCATCAGATCGGTATAGTGGCAGCCCATGTCGGTCAGGACTCCTTCGGCCGTGTCCCAGAAGTATTGCCAAGCATTCACATGCGCCCAGCAGAAGGGCCGCCACGGCGTCTGCCCCAGCCACATGTCGTAATTGAAGCCTTTAGGGACGGGCGAAGGGGCCTGGTAGCCGATCGCCGGCCCTTCCCAAACCTGCATGATCACCGTATGGACGCGGCCGATCATTCCCCGCCGCACGACTTCGGCCATGAAACGATAGGAATCGACGCTCCGCCGTTGATGGCCCGCCTGATAAACCGCGCCGTTTCGTTGCACGGCGTTCACCAGTTCGCGTCCTTCGGCCAGGGTGAGGGTCACAGGCTTCTCGGAGTAGATATCCTTGCCCGCCTTGGCCGCAAGGATCGATCCCATCCCGTGCCATCGGTTGCCTGTGGCGAGGAAGACCGCGTCAAAGTCGGGCCGCGCCAGGAGCTCGCGGAAATCGTCGAAGATGAGGCAGTCCTTGTTCTTGTAAAAACCATCCACCTGCGCCTTGCCGGCCAGGAGCCGGTCCCGCCGGCAATCGGCTACGCCCCGAACCTGAATTTCCTTGAACCGCATGAAGTGCGGCAGAATAGCCGTGGCGCGGTGGCCGTGTCCGATGTTGCCGAGCACGATGCGGCTGTTGGGCGGAACGCTTCCCGCTCTGCCTAACACCGCGGGGGAAACCAGCAAGGGAAACGCTGCCGCCCGGCCGACGCCTTGCAGAAACCGTCGCCGGGTCATTTGCGGAGAAGTTTGCTTGGCGGTCATGGCCTCAGGTTAGCGCTTCCCCGTCGGATAAGTCCAGTGTTTCCGGCCCGCGAGCTCCTCGTAGCCGCCGAGGCAACGGGCGGATCGGGATCCCGGCCATCTTGGCCGCGCCTGGCTGCGTGCGGAACGCCTGCGGTCCCTCGTCGAGGCGCCCTCGGACCGGGGAAAGGCCGCTGAGTTTGCCTCCTTACGTCGGGAGCTGCGGGGAACCTCGCCCGCCGGTCAGCGGCTCGGCGAAGGCTCTTGGACTCGGACGCGGAAAGCCAGGGCCGCTTCGCCGGCGCCGCCGAATCGGCCTCGGAGCTGCGCCCAGCCGTCCCGGGCCGGAGAGGCATCCGCGGCGGCGATCCGCAGTCGGGCGGGAATCTCGACCATGTCGCCCGGGGCCAAAGTGATTTTATGCCGTTCCAGCTTCAGCTCCCAGCCGGCGGGCAAGGCGGCCGTTTCCACGGTTCCGGAAACGGCCTTCGCGCCGAAGTGATACGCGCGCAGTCGGAACGCGACCGTTTCGCCCGCCTGGGCCCGGTAAGCGTAGGCCTGCGACCAGGGCCGGTCCGTCACCTTCACCCGCCGGTCCCGCGGGAAAAGCGCTTGCAGGACGATAGGGCACGGCGAGCCGCCGCCCGGCTCCGACCCCAAGGCCGGCGGCGGCTCCAGCGGCAAGCGGCTTGCGTCGCCCGGCCGGAGTAGCAGGAAGCAAGGGGCGGAGGTCAGCCGCTTCGGATCCGAGGCCGGCCGGCCCAGGTAATCGAAAGCCGCTTCCACGCGAACCTCGGGAGGCAGTTTCAATGCGCCGCGCGCTTGGCCGCGCTGAGGCCAATCAACGTTCCGTTCCGCCCAAGCAATCAACACGTCCCGTTTCTTGCCGTCAGGCTGCGCGCGAAAGGCGATCACCCGTGTGTCTCCATCGGGCCGGAGGCGGCCGAGGCACTTTGCCCCGGCGAGGAAGCGTCCCAGGGCGGCCAGGGCGGCGTAAGCGGGGCGCGGGGTGAAGTCTTTCCGGAGCAGACCGAACTGGACGCCGTTGGGTTCGCGGTAGTGGCCGAGGATGAAGTGGAAATGAAGCGACGCTCCCGCGTAGAGGGACTGGGCGTATTCCTGGGCCAGGTATTCGGCTTTCAAGCGTTCGTCGCGCCGGGACAGATCGAACCACGGAGCGTTGCCCAAGTGCTTTTGGCCGCGGTCGCTTTCGGTCACCCACATCGGCCGTCCGCAAGCGGCGGCGCGCGCCGGCTCCCAAAGCTCCAGGTAACTGTGCGCCCAGTCGTAGCTGTGGATGTTGTAAGTGTCGTAGTAGGGCCAGGCCTGGTTGGCGAGCAAGCCGGCGGTGTGTTGCCGGGTGGGCACGGTGGTGACGACGTTCCAGCAGACGATCAAGTCCGGGTCTTCGGCCTTGAAACCCAACCACGCCGCTTTTTGCCAGGAGCACATTTCATCGACCGTATGTCCGCCGAAGGTCGCCACGTTGGCTTCGTTCCACGGCTCCCAGGCCTGAACGCGGCCGCGGAACCGCCGAGCCATGGCGCGGGCGAAGCGGTAGAGATGCCGCAAGTCCGGCGCGAACTCGCCGCCCGGCCGCCCTTCGCGCGCCCAGGAGGGGGTGTCGTGGAACACCTGAAGCACCCGCAGCCCGGCCGCATGCTGGATGTCCGCCGCCGAGTCGTAGCTGGTGTTCTCTGCGAACCGGCCCGGCTCGGGCTCGATCTCGCCCCAGCGCATTCGGTCTCGCACCCAGTTCACGCCGGCCAAGGCGGCGAGCGAGGCGAAGCGCCGCTGGTCGGCCGGATTGTCGTGCGCGAACCAGGAGACCGCCATGTCCACGGCCACCGGCGAATCCTCAGGAACGGGCGCTTTCAACCGGGCCAGAACGGCCGTCGAGGTCCAGTCAAGCAGCCCTCCTTTCGCGTCGAGGAATTCCACGCGATACCACCCGACGGGCAACCGCCCGAGGGAAAGCCGTCCGGTCTTGGTTCTTGGGAGCGCTCCCTGCCGAAGCTTGCGGTCGGTTTCGTCCAACATGCGCCACTGGGCGGCCTTCGGCGACAAACCCTCCGGCAACCGCACGGAAACGGCCTCTCCCTCCAGGAAGATGTTGCCCGGATGGTCGGGAAGAGGCGCGGGAATGCTCCGCGGGAGCGGCGGGCGGCGGCTTTCCGCCGCGGCGACTCCAAGCGCCAAGACCAAGGCCAGAGGCAAGAAATGAGTTTTCACGCCCCTAGTCCTACCCGGACGCTTCCGGATTGTCCAGCGGCTTCAGCTTCCTTGGTCCGCCCGCGTCGGCCATCCGGTCGATGGCGTCAAAGATCCGCTGATGGCGCGGATTGTAGAAGATCTTGGCCTCGGAGCGGAACAGCTCCCGGCAACGGCCGATGCCGTTGACGCCGTCCATGAGCAAGGCGCCCAGGAGGCACTGCTCCGCCTCGGGCGCGTGCGGCGGCAGCCGTTCGAACATCACATCGTCCCCCGCCCCGCGATTGCGGGGCGCGCTTTTCCCCGCCGCCGTCCGATCAGGCAGGCGGCGCATTTCTGAATTGGACATAGACGGCATAACGACCTCCGCGGATTTCTTCTCTCATATACTGCAACAACCTGGCGCCTAGTGAAGGCGAATAACAAAAGGCTCTTTTGTTGACCCTTATATGCTTAGGCGGATATAGGCAAAATCGTTCTCGGAATTCATCGGAGGCTATACAGACTACCCATCCTTCTTTCCACCATTGCGGTTTTCCGTCGAAATGGACGATTTCACCGGCCAGATCGGCGAAACATTCAAAATCCATGTCCGCCGATCGGATATGCACAATGACTTTTGCAATTGCGCTCATTGATGTCCCTCCGGAGCGGTTAATCCCAAACCTTGAGAATCTTGTGTTGGTTGCGGGATGGTTTCGGCTTTATGCGCAGGCAGTCCGGGCGCAACGAAGATCGCTTCGTTTTCGAGATCATTATAAAAACATGTCGCATTATAACCAGGAGCCCGCTCCAAAAAATAAATGCCGAGCACGCGGCTGTGCGGCGCTGCCTGCAGCGTTTTGTATTCCCAAAAAGCCTTGCGACAAAAAGGGATCCTGACTCATACACGGCGCGCTCGAACCACACCGGCTTGTCATATTGCGCACGACGAAGCGCCGTGGTCGTCGTGCACCGAATCCCCCTCAGCAGCCTGCGCTCATTGTCATTGCCTGGGAATTGAGTTTTTGCCATCAGCTCTTGGATTAACGCATGATATACAGTCAAACTTTCGAACCCTTTGAGGCGCTGCCGTAAGAATTCTTGGTATTCGATTTGAGGCGATGAATCTCCAATTTTCCTAAAAATGCGATCTTTTGGAAGTTTTATGTGTTGCGTGAGGAAGTATTTGTACGCCAAAGTATAATCGTTCCAAGCTGAAACGGAATGATCGTCGAGAGACTCAGAAATTAGGCTGTATTCCACATCTTTGCGACTACAAGTAATTTGCGAAATCGTACAATATCGATCAGCGGCTGCGCAGGTTGTCCCGTTCGTTGCCGTGTTCGTCGTACACAAGAACCCCTTCGTTGGGGAGGCGGCGCGGAAGGCGGAGATGGATTCCCGCGTCGCGGATGCTGTTTCCCTCATTGCGCTGGTCAGATGTTCGGGAATCACTTCAGTCGAAAGCATCTTCACGTCTTTCCGGCTCTGGGGCTGTTCTTCACCGCCGCCGCGTGTTTGGTTGCAGCCATGTGGGGCGAGCGGGGCGGGTCCTGACGCCCAAGTAGAATCCCGGCTGGGTCGGCTGGTTGTAGCCTACGTTTTGCCAAGCGACGCTCAGGCGATACTGCCGGTCGTGCATCAGGGTCACCCGCCTGCGCGGCGTGGGGATGGCGCTGACATACAGCCGCAGCTCGCGGTTGTCCCGGGCGCGCCAGAGGACTTCCTCGCGCCAGTCGCCCAGGATGTCCGCGCAAAGGACCGGCGTCGCTTTGCTGCCGTTGTTGGACACGCAATCCGGGTCTTCCAGCAGGGTTTCTTCCGCGCCGTCCTCCCAATGCCACTTGCTGATTCGATTCCGGTCGAGCAGCTCGCGCAACCGGTCGCCGTCCCACCACACGCCGAAGTTGCACGAGCGCGGTTTGCGCCGACTGATCTGTTTCCCGCGGCAGTTGAACAGGCCCTCCAAGCCGCGGCCCGCGGCCCAGCATTCGTAGCCGGGATGCCGCGGGTCGATGTCCATTGCCGCGCCGCGCCCGACATCCGGCGAGGGGCGGCTCCAGAGGATTTTGCCGGTGGCGGCTTCGTGGAGTTCCATGCCGTGCGGATGGGACGGGCGCTCGTGAATGTCGAAGACCTCCAGCCCGGGATGGTCGGGATCAATGTCTAACAGATGCAGCGCGTCGCCGTGGCCCAGGCCGGTCGAGTAAAGCCCGCGGCCGTCGTCGTCAATGGCGCAGGCGCCGTAGATGATTTCGTCCCGCCCGTCGCCGTCCACGTCGCCGACGCTCAGGTTATGATTGCCCTGACCGCGATAGGCGCGGTTGCCCGGCGCGCCGTCGTCGCTGTCGAAGGTCCAAAGGTGGGTCAGCCGGCCGTCCCGCCAGTTCCAAGCGACCAGCACGGCGCGGGTGTAATAACCGCGGCACATGACCAGACTCGGGCGTCGGCCGTCCAGATACGCCACGCAGGCGAGGAAGCGGTCCATGCGGTTGCCGTAATCATCGCCCCAAACCGCCTTCATCTGCTCGGGGGTTGGGTCGTCGGTGTCAGGGTGGCGTCGGGGCAAATAGCGGGCAGCGGCCAACGCCGCGCCCGTGCGCCCGTCGAAGAT
>JAGHDA010000222.1 GCA_021160185.1 Verrucomicrobiota bacterium | reverse complement strand
GGAATGTTTGGTGATCGAATACGCCCCGAGGGCCGAGGGCCAACCGCCGCCTCGGCTCTATGTTCCGGTCACCGAAGCCCACCTGGTGGGCAAATACGTCGGAGCGGGCAGGGCGCGGCCTCCCTTGAATACGTTGGGCGGGAATCGGTGGGCCAAGACCAAGGCCCGAGCCGCCGAGGCGGTGCGCGACCTGGCGGCCGAGCTGCTCAGCATCCAGGCGGCTCGGATGGTCCAACCCGGCGTGGCGTACCCGCCGGACACCCCCTGGCAACGGGAGTTCGAGAGCGCCTTTATTTATGAGGAAACGCCCGATCAGGCGGCCGCCATTGAGGAGACCAAGCGCGATCTGGAAAGCCCGCGCCCGATGGACCGGCTCATTTGCGGAGACGTGGGCTTCGGCAAGACCGAGGTGGCCGTGCGCGCCGCCTTCAAAGCCGTGATGGCCGGCAAGCAGGTCGCCGTGCTCGCGCCCACCACCGTCCTGGCCCACCAACACTTCCACACCTTTTCCGAACGGATGGCCGATTATCCGATCCGGATCGAGCTGCTGTCGCGCTTCCGCTCGCAAGGGGCGCAGCGGCGGGTTGTCCGCGAATTAGCCGAAGGCTCGGTGGACATCGCAATCGGCACCCATCGCCTCCTGAGCGGGGACGTGCGGTTCAAGGACTTGGGCCTGGTCGTGATCGACGAAGAGCAGCGCTTCGGCGTCGCGCACAAGGAGCGGCTCAAGACGCTTCGCAAGACGGTGGACGTGCTCACGCTCTCGGCTACGCCGATCCCGCGCACGCTCTACCTGGCCCTGGCCGGGGCGCGCGACCTGAGCGTGATCGAGACGCCGCCGCAGGATCGGCTGCCGGTGGAGACGATCGTGGCTCCCTACGACGAGACGCTCATTCGGGAGGCGATCGAGCGGGAACTGGGCCGGGGCGGCCAGGTGTATTTTCTCCACAACCGCGTCCGAAGCATCGAGCAGGTCGGCCGGCGGCTTCGCGCCCTGGCGCCCGAGGCCCGCATCGAGATCGGCCACGGTCAAATGCCCGCCAAGGAGCTGGAGGCGGTCATGACACGCTTCGTCGAGGGCAAGACCGACGTGCTCCTTTGCACCACGATCATCGAAAGCGGCGTGGACATCCCCAACGCCAACACGATCATCATCGACCGCGCGGACCGGTTCGGACTGAGCGACCTCTACCAGTTGCGCGGCAGGGTGGGGCGCTACAAGCATCAGGCCTACGCGTACCTGCTCCTGCCGCGCCACGCCGGGCTCCTTGTCGAGGCGCGCAAGCGCCTCAGCGCCATCCGCCAATACTCCGCGCCCGGCAGCGGCTTCAAAATCGCCCTCAAGGACCTGGAAATCCGCGGCGCGGGCAACCTGTTGGGCAAAGAACAAAGCGGCCACATCGCCGCGGTTGGTTTCGAGCTGTACTGCCGCCTGCTGGAGCAAAGCGTCCGGGCCCTCAAAGGCGAAGAAACCCCCGCGCCGCCGGAGGCGAACGTGCGTTTGGACTTCCTGCGCGTCGGCGCGGCCGGCGGCGGTCCCGGCGCGGCAGTCGCCTCTTTGCCCGAGGCGTATATCCCCAATGTGGCCCAACGCGTGGAGATGTATCGCCGCCTGGCCGGCGCAACCTCCGAGCGGGAAGTGGAGGAGCTTGCCGAGGAGGCGCGCGACCGCTTCGGGCCCATGCCTCCTCCGGCCGCTTTGTTGTTTGATGTCTACCGCCTCAAGATGGTCGCCGCCGCCGCCGGCGTCTCGGAGGTTGAAACCCGCGAGGGCAGGCTCATGCTTCGCCGCGGCGGAGGCTATCTGACGGTCGGCGGCCGGTTCCCGCGCCTCACGGCGCGACAGCCTCGGGCGCGCCTGCGGGAGATTCGCCGTTTTCTGGAGCGCGTCGCGGGAGCGGTTCCGGCCAAGACGTAGGCGCAACGCCGGTTTCGCCCTGCGCTCATCCGCCCGCCAGCCGCGCAAAAATCGGAGCGAGAATCAGCGCCGGGAGATAGTCCGCCATCCCGATGCGGCGCTCGCCGAGCAGCGTCAGCCCCGCCAGGAGGGTCAGGCAGCCGCACACTGCCTGGAGCGCGCCCGCCGCGTGATAAAACTCCAGGCGCGTCTCCAGCGCGCGGGCGAGCAGGCCCCAGGCGTTGAGCAGGGCCGCCAAGGGGATCAACGCCGCCGCCGCTCCCCGGCGCATCGCGGGCGTGAACGAAGCCGCTGCAAAACCGTCCATGATCGCCTTGATCAAGATGACCCCGAGCGAGCCGCTCAGCCCCTCCAAAATCGGCCCCGCAAAGGCCAGCGGGTTAAGGCAGAATACGATCGTCGCCGCTTGAAAGGCGGCGTTGAAATCGGGCGGATCCTCCGCCCCGCGTTCGGCGATCTGGACGGCCGCAAAGCGCCCCAGCGCGTTCACCCGCCGCTGAAGACGCAGGGCCAAGCTCAGCCACTTGGACACGGTCATGGCCGCGATCAAGACCAGCAGGCTTCGGAGAAATCCCCCGCCGTGCGGCGCGGCGAGCCCCTCGACGGTCGTCCGCCCGCCCAGGTAGAGCGCCGCCAGCATCAGCGCCAGGCGCGCCGCCTGTTCACCCGCAGGCGAAGGCGGCCGTCGCCCCAACGCGCCCCAAAGGAGCCCCGCCGCCGCCGCCGCTGTGTTGAGCCATGCTCCGATCATGCCCCGCCATCCTACCATGGGGTTGCCGGCCAGAGCGAAGCGGACCGAATCCCGTTCTTTGTCGGGGTGTTGCAAAGCCGCAAAAGACAAGCCGGCGGCTCCAAGCGAAGGAAGAGCGGGGGTTCTTCGACTTGCAGGGGAGCGGCGGTTCGGGGAGAGTGCGCCGCATGAAAGGCCTTTTCCAATGGAAGCAGCTTGCGGTTGCAGGAGCGGCGGCTGCGGCGTGCGCGGCGGCGGCCGCCTACCCGCCTCTGGCTCAGCATCGCTCGAACCCCCACTACTTCATGTTCCGCGGCCGGCCTGCGGCGTTGATCGGCTCCGGCGAGCACTATGGAGCGGTGATCAATCGGGACTTCGACTACGCCCGCTACTTGCGGACCCTGGAGCGGGATCGGCTCAACCTGACGCGGACCTTTTCCGGCGCCTACTTCGAGCCGCCCGGGGCGTTTCGCATTGCCGGCAACACCCTTGCGCCGCCGCGGGGCCGCTACATCGGGCCCTGGGCGCGGAGCCGCCGGCCCGGCGCGGCCGACGGCGGGCCTAAGTTCGATCTGGACCGATGGAACCCCGCCTATTTCAAGCGGCTGAAGGGGTTCGTCGAGCTGGCGGGCAAGTGCGGCGTCGTGGTGGAGATGAACCTTTTCTGCCCGTTCTACGGGGAGGCGCAATGGCGTTTGAGCCCAATGAACGGACGCAACAACGTCAACGGCGCGGGCAACGTGGCGCGGACCAACGTTTACACTTTGGACCGCAACGGCGGCTTGCTTCGATACCAGGAGGCCTTGACGCGGAAGATCGTCACGGAGCTGGCCCCCTTCGACAATGTTTACTACGAAATTTGCAACGAGCCCTATTTCGGCGGAGTCACGTTGGCGTGGCAGCGTCGAATCGCCCAGGTGATTGCGACGACCGAGAAGGGGCTGGGAACCCGCCATCTGATCTCTCGCAACGTGGCCAACGGGAGCAGGAAAGTGACCGACCCCAGCCCGCTAGTGGCAATCCTCAACTTTCACTACGCCTTCCCGCCTGCGGCCGTGGCGGAGAACTACCGGCTCAACCGGGTGATCGGCGACAACGAAACCGGCTTCCGGGGCACCAACAACGCGCCCTATCGCATTGAAGGCTGGCACTTCCTCCTTGCCGGGGGAGGGCTGTTCAATCACCTGGATTACTCCTTCGCCGCCGGTCATGAGGGGGGCGACTTTGCGTATCCTTCGACCCAGCCCGGCGGCGGCAACGCGCTGCTGCGGCGGCAGCTTCGCGGCCTGCGGGAATTCATCGAGAGCTTCGATTTCCTCAGCATGCGCCCGGTGGAAGGCGTTTTGCCGCAGCGGCTGCCGGCAGGGTTCCTGGGCCGCGTCTTGGGGCGTCCGGGCGCGGAATACGCGATCTATGTGTCGCGGGACCGGCGGAGGCTGCGCCTGCCGGAGACTCCTTCGGCGGTTCGGTCCCGAGGCGAAACGTTGAAGCTTCGGCTGAGGCTGCCCGCCGGGGAGTATGCGGCGAGGTGGTATGATCCGCTCCGCGCCGCCTGGTCGGTCGGCCAAACGGTTCGAAGCGAAGGCAAACGCGCGACGGAGCTGCGCACGCCCCGTTTCCTGAACGACATCGCTCTGTCCGTGCGTCGGAGGGGCGGAGGGAAGCGCTGAACGCCGGCTCAGCGCGGGCGGAGAGCTCGAGCGGTTTTGACGCGCGTCCTGGCGGACGCGCCGCGAATGCGTTTGCCACTCGGCAAGGCGGCGGATACGGTG
>JAGHDA010000250.1 GCA_021160185.1 Verrucomicrobiota bacterium | reverse complement strand
GGACCTGGTAGCCCTGTTTCCGAAGCGCCTGTTGGGTTTTGTCGAGCGTCTGCGCGCTCCGCGCCTTCACCGTAAGGGTTAATTTGCCCGGGCTGGTGGCCAGGTTCATCACGAACAGTTCGGGAGCGGGGGGAAGCGTCGAGCTCAGCAGGGCCAGGTGGTCCAGCCAAGGCCGCTTGGCGGTTTCCCAATTCCGGATGGCGGCCAACTGCAATCTCGCCCGGCGATAGAGGGGCAAGTTCTGGGAGGCCAGCTTGAGCTGCTCGCGCGCCTGCGCCTGCGCCTTGCTGTGGCGGAGGATCAGATACGTTCGGGTTGAGACCATGCCCATGAAGAGGAAAGAGAGCGCCGCCAACGCCACCAAGGCCTTGATCCGCCGCGTGTCCCGCGGCTTGGGAGGGCGCTTGGGATGGAGAAAATCGATCCAGAACAAGGCGCTTTGCCGTTCGGCCATCGCCATCCCCAGCGCGGCGGCGGACGGCGGGGGCGCGTCCGTTTCGCGTCGGGACAAATTCAGCGCCGCGGCGGGGTCCAGGGGTTCCGCAAGGACGCCGAAGCGCTTTTCGATCGCCTCGGCGAGTTTCGTCTCCAACCCCGTGCCGCCCGCCACCAGGAATCGCTGAATGGGCGGTCGATCGGGGAGTCCCTCGTAGTCCTGAAGGTTCCGGAACAGTTCGGTGAGAAGAGCTTCCGTGAACGGGCCCGCTTCGGCGGCGGGCGAGCCGGTTTCGCCATGGCCGGTCAGCTCCGCGCCCGAAGCCTGGGGGAGCGGGGCGACCCGGCTGAAGAGCAACTGTCCTTTGTAGCCCACTTCGATGAACGCCTGCCGCGCGGAGAGAGTCGCCAGGACGAAGCAATCCACGCCGGGAGGAACGCAGCGCGCGGCGCAGCGGACCGCCGCCAACGAGCCGAGCGTCAGCCCCGCGAGCTTCAACCCGGCCGCTCGGGCGATCGCTTCGTATCGGGCCAGCTCCTCTTTCCGGATCACCGCGGTCAACACGCTTAGCCGGGCTGCGCCCTTTTCCTTTGTCTCCGGACCTCCTTCCTTCGATGGAGCCGACTCAGGGGGTTCTCCGCTCCATCGATGGAGGCAAAAGTCCACCGCCGCTTCCTCGATGGGGAAAGTCAGCTCCTTGGCCGCCTGGTTGTATACCATCCCGGCCAGCACGTCCTGGCTCTCCGCAGGGGGCAGGTCCAGCGAGCGCACCAGGGCGCGGGATCGAGGCGCGGCCATGAGGAGGGGCGCCGGCTTGAACCCGGCCTCCCGGACGGCCTCGCGCAGGATGCGGCCGAGGGTTTCTGGAGGCGGATTTGGGTGGCGGGCTTGCTCGGGGAGCGGAACGCTCCGCCACCGCAGCGGCCTGGCTTTGCCCCCTTTGGCCGCCGCTTCCACCAGGTGCAGATGGACGCCGTCCCAATCCACAGCGAGACATCGCCGCGGCGGCTCGATCCTTCCGGATCGGCGAATCAGATTTTCAATGATATCCGTCTCCCCCATGCCTTAGCTCCGGTCTTGCGGTCCCTTTGTTGTCGCTTGGACTTTACCTTCCGGCGGCGTATTGAAAGCCGGCTGGAGAGCGGCTTGCCACGGCGCGCCCAGCGCCTGGTCCAGCGAAAACGGAAAGCCTTGTCGGGTCAGATCCCGAATCATCAGAATGCGCGCCGGCCTGACGGCCGCGTCCACCACGGCTTCGATCACGGCGAACTGTCCGGAGGGCAGGCCATAGCCCGCGACGCGGAAGCGGAACTGGTAGCTCCGCGCTGTGAGCGAGGGGGCGATCCGGCGGAACGTTTCCGCGTCGGCCAATCCTCGAGTGTAGACCCAAGCCGGAGTGCGCCGCTCTTCCTGCGTCAGTCCCGGGCGCGCGGCGACGATGGCTTCCGCAAGCGCCTGGTCCATGCCCGGGATCGTGAGCAGCACCGCCGTCGGGGCGGTGTTCACGTTGATAAGCCCCTCCAGGTAAGGGGCGCTGACCGCGGTGTAGCGATCAAGCAGATCGGGCAACTCAGCCTTGCCCACGCCCGAGTCCAGTCGCCTCTGGCGGCCTCGGCGGTCTTGGAAGGTCTCGCTCGCTTCCAGCAACTCGGCAGGATGAGAGAGCGTGCGGCCTGCGTTGCGGAGCGCTTCCAGGAAAGCTTTGGTTTGATCGGGCAGTTCCAGGCTCTGAATATCCAGGTCAGGATCGTTCAAATTGATTCGAGGCTCGCCTTGACTGTCCACGTTGGGTTCATAGCTGCACGCGGTCAAGAGCTGTTCCAACGGAGGGGCCTGCGACTCGCCGAAAGCCCCCGACTGCGCGAAAAACTCCCCGAAGGCCGAGGAATCGGCCGCGGCCGCGGCGGTCCCCGGCGAGCCCGTTTCGGGGACTCCGAAATCTTCCGCCTCGGCGCTCCCGCCGGCGCCTTCCACCGCGGACACGGGCAGTCCCGCGGCGGCAAATACATCCGCCAACGGGAGAAAGCCCGGCGGCTTTCCTCCCCCGTCCTTTTTGCCGTCGGAGGGAGAGGCTGCGCCCGCCTCCGGCGCCGCGCCGGGACTTCCCGGCGGGGCCGCGAGACCGCTCGGTTCCGGTTCGCCGGGGAATTCTCCAGGAGGGGCTGTTGCATCGGCTGGCGGGGCGTTCGAGGCTTCGGCCGACCCGCCTCCCAATGTGCGGACGGCGGCAAGGAGGTCCGAGACGATAGATTCGCCCTCCAGCCCGGGCAGTTTGGCCAACTGTTCCGCGGAGGCGTTGCGCAGGTTCAGCCGGCTTGCCTCATCGTCCAATCCGAACCGAGGCGGGTTCGCCGTTCCCGGCGCATAGACGCTGAAGTACCACTGGTCGGCTCCGTCGTTCCACAGCGCCTGGTTCTGGAAGGCGTCCGGATTGTTTTGCCAAGGCGAGCCGCTTTCGACGGCGGCCTGGGCCGCGGCCGCCGCCCGGAAGACCCCGCTCAACGCGGCGTTCCACGCCCGGGCCTGCGCCTGGGAAGCCGCTTCGGCTCCCGACTCGGCCCGCATCGAAAACAGGAGGCTTACGGCCAACATCGAGGCCAGCAGCACAACCACCAGAACAGTCAACAACACAAACCCCCTCTCCTCGCCCAGCGGCGGCTCCGCGGTCTTGGCTGGAGAGGGGCGGCGTTGCATGGGGCTTACAACGGGTTGGCGGCGCCCGGAGTTTCCGAGCCCGCCGACTCCGCTTCGGCTCCGGCGCGCGCGGCGGGCAGGGCCACTACTCTTCGGAACACATCCTCTTCGAGGCCTTCGGGGATCGTGAGCATGGCGGGATCCGCCTGGTCGGGCAAGGGACGAATGGCCAAGGTGATTTCCACTCCTGAAGGCGGCTGCGGGCCGGGCCATTCCTCGACCCAGTCTTGGCCGTTGAAGTAGCGGAACCGGGCGAACTGCACGGTCTCGAATCGCTCCCGGCCGGCCTGCGGGGGCGCGGCGTTCGTCGTTTCGTCAGGAGGCGTTTCGGCCGGAAGCCCCATCGCCGTGTCGGCTGCCGCGGCATCTTCCTGGCTCGCGCGCGGCGGGACCGCCGGTTCTACGCTCCAGGTAAGCGCCGGGACCGCGCCGGTGGAAAGATCGGGGGGAAAGCTCCATCGAATCCGGAAGGAGCCGGCCGGCGGCGCGTCCGGCGACCGAGGCAGCCGGTCCTCGAAGGACGCAAAACTCAATTCGGTCGCCGTTCCATGGAACGGCGCCGCAGGGCTGGCCGCTTGCAGCTCCCGCGCGATTCGGTCCAGCGCCAGACGCGCGACGCGGATGCGGCCGGTTTCCTCCATGAGATCCGCCCGCAGCCGCGAACTCTGGGCGTAGAAGAAAAGCGCCACCGCAAGAAGTCCCAACGCGATGCCGACAGAGAGGATCAACTCCAGCAGCGTGAACCCGCCGCGCGGCGTCTTGGAAAGATTGTCTCGCAGCCGCGTCATTTCCCGGCAAACAACTCCTTTCTCGCCGGCGCGCCTGCCGCGATTGCCGTTTCGAGCTGGGGGTTGGGAAGAAGGCGGGCCAGCCGGTACGCCGTTCCTGTGCGGGCGTTTCTTACCGTCACCGTGACCAGGCTCAAGCCGGACACTCCTTCCCATCCGAATGTGTAGGGCGCGACCTCTACCGCAGCCGTCCAGCCGTCCCACGGCGCAGGAAAGGCCTCCTCGCCCGCGCTCTGAAAAGGACGGATCCCAAGCTGCACTTCCGCCAACGCGCTTTCAGCGAGGCACATGGCCTGCACGGCGGACTTGGAACGAGCGGTCTGCCTCAAGGCTGCGTGAAGGCCTGCGGAGATCACCGCCGCTCCGAAGACAAACAGCGCCAGGGCGAGAAGAACCTCCAACAGCACCGTGGCTTCGGCGCTTGCGCGGCGGGCTGGAGCGGAAAAGCGGGGGGAATGACTCATCGGCCGCCTCCGTAAGACTCGCTTCCCGGAGCAGCCCCGCCTGCCGGGGCGTAAGACGAAGCCCCGCTCTCAGGCAAAGCCTCTCCTGTGGAATCCGCCGCCTGCCCCCCTTCCTCGATGAGCGTCCATTCCTCTTCGGAAATCTTCCGGTGGCGCACTACGCCGCTCATGCCGTTGAGGCGGATCTCGAAGAGCCGGGGGTCCTCAGGATCTACACTGCCTACCGCCATGGTGAGCGAGAGGGAAGAGCCGTCCGGATAAAAGAGGATCGTCGTGGGTTGGATCGCCGTTTGCGTCGGAGCGCCGGGCGCGACGCCTGAAAGCCCCAACGCCCCCC
The DNA here is from genome assembly GCA_021160185.1 of Verrucomicrobiota bacterium. Lineage (GTDB taxonomy): Bacteria > Verrucomicrobiota > Verrucomicrobiia > Limisphaerales > CAZBKV01 > JAGHDA01. The sequence goes on along the minus strand of JAGHDA010000250.1, from coordinate 206 downwards.
CGAGATCCGCGCCGGCGCAAGCGCCGGCCTCGCCGCTTTGAAGAGCCACGATCCGGAGCTGCCGCGCCCAGTCCATGTCCGCCCACAGGGGATGGTTGAGGGGGACAAACTCGCCGGGGCGATTAAGCGGGTCCGGTTCCCATTCCACGCGAAAAGGGGTGGCGTTTGTTTCGGCCGGACCCGGCTCGGGGACGCCGCCGGCCAGG
>JAGHDA010000131.1 GCA_021160185.1 Verrucomicrobiota bacterium | reverse complement strand
GGATCCCGGTCGCGTGCCTGCCGCGACGCAGACAGGGGAACAGGCTGGGAAAACCAAACAAGGAAGAGTAAGGCAAAGAGAGCCGGCGGAACGGAGCGAAGGAGCCTTCCTGCCCTGGGCGAGGCAGACAGGCAGCCGAAGCGAAGTTCCACCAGCCGGGAAGGAAGCGAACGGCAAAGAAAAATGCCGTCCGCCGCTCTACGGCGAGGCGGCGGTTCGGCCGGTGCGGACGCTTGGGGAGGCGAGGGTTTTGGGAACGAAGCGGGAAAGCCGGAAAATTTGCGAAGATTGTTGTTGCAACCCAATCTCAATTGTCCTAGCTTTGGCTCGTGAGGCTGGACGCGACATTCACGAGGGAATCGGGATCGACGGGAACCGAGAGGAACGGCGTGTGCCCGCTGAGTCGGGTTCCCCCGGGAACGGCGGTGAAAGTGAAACGGCTTTTTGCCTCGCCGGAGCACTGCCGGCGGCTTCGGGAGATGGGGGTTCGAGAGGAATTGGAGCTGAAATTGCTTCTCAAGAACCGCGATGTAGTTTGCAAGGTCTGCAACCGCCGGCTGGCCTTGAGCGGCAAGCTGGCCGACGCGATCTTGGTCCAGCCGCTTTGCGCATCCGAGCCCACAAGATTGCCCGAAGACCCATGAGCGGAGAACTCTGCGCCCTTTCCGATCTGCGTCCCGGAGTTTGCGCCTGGGTGGCTGAGGTGACAGGCCCGGATCGGGCGCGGCTTCTAGAGTTGGGCTTTGTTCCGGGCACTCCGGTGGAGTTGGTCCGCGCGGCCCCGATGGGCGATCCGCTCGAGGTCCGGCTGCGCGGGTCGAGAATCAGCCTGAGGCGAGAGGAGGCGGACTGGGTGCGCGTGGCGTTGGAGCCGCTTTCGCGCGGCGGCGGAGAGGGGCAAGGAACGGCAGCCGATTCTGGAGAACAAGAATGAGCCTGGGGTGTTGCGCGGACGCTGCCAAACCTGAATCCAGAAAACGCCGGCGAGGCGGCGAGGCGGCGCGTTACGTCTTCCTCGCGGGCAATCCCAACAGCGGCAAGAGCACCCTGTTCAATGCGTTGACCGGCCTCCGGGCGCGGGTGGGCAATTATCCGGGCGTGACGGTGGAGCGCAAAGAGGGCCGCCTGCGCGGTTCGCCGGTCCAGGCGCCGATCCGCGTGTTGGACCTTCCCGGGACTTACAGTCTCTCTCCTCGTTCGATTGACGAGCGCATCGCCCGAGACGCCCTTTTGGGCAGGCTGGAAGGGTGTCCGCCGCCCGATCTGGTGGTTGTCATCGTAGACGCGGTGAACATCGAGCGGAACCTTTACCTGGCCTCGCAAATCTTTGAACTGGGTCGGCCGGCCTTTCTGGCCGTGAACATGATGGACCTGGCGGGTCAGAACGGGATCGAGATCGATTTTGAGCGGATCGAACGCGTCTTCGGCCGCCGCGTGTTTCCGATGACGGCCAGCTCGGGCCAAGGCGTGGCGGCCCTGCGGGAGGCGATCCTCGCCGAACTTGCCAAGCCGCCGGAGGAGGCGAACCGATCGGAGCGGCTCCGCCCCGCCCGAGTCCCGATGCCCCCGCCGGTAGAAAAGGAGATCGAGGAACTCGAGGGCGTCATCCTCAAGGCGCGCCCCCACCGGGCCGCAACGGCGCGGATGGAGGCGCTCCTGGCGCTGAGCGATGAAGGGACGGAGCGGGACCTTGCCGCTGATTACGGCCCGGAGTTTGCGGAAGCCGCGGCGGCCGCGCGAAGGCGCTTGGAGGCGGCGGGCGCGGACTGGCGGAGCGAGCCGATTGAAGCGCGGTATCGATGGCTGGAGGAGAATCTTCGGAAGGCGATCCGGGCGCGTGTTATGCCGGAGCAGACGCCAAGCGACCGGATCGACCGGATTCTTGTCCATCCTTGGCTGGGGCTTCTTGCGCTGGCGGCCGTGCTGTTTCTCCTTTTCCAATCCATTTTTGTCCTGGCGGACCTGCCTTCGGGGCTCCTGGAGCACGGCGTGATCCGGCTCGGCGAATGGGCGTCCGGCTGGATGCCGCCCGGCCCGCTGCGAGGGCTTCTTGTGGGCGGGGTCATCCACGGCGTGGGCGCTGTGCTCGTTTTCCTGCCGCAAATCTGCATTCTTTTCTTCCTGATCGGGGTGTTGGAGGACAGCGGCTACATGGCGCGGGGGGCGTTCCTGATGGATTGGCTGATGCGGAAGTTCGGCCTTCACGGGAAAAGCTTCATCCCTCTGCTCAGCTCCTTCGCCTGCGCCGTGCCCGGCGTCATGGCCACGCGCACCATCGAGAGCGCCCGGGAGCGGCTGGCGACCATCTTCGTGGCGCCGTTCATGAGCTGCTCGGCGCGTCTGCCCGTCTACACCCTGCTCATCGGGGCGTGCATTCCGGAGCGAAAGGTTTTCGGGCCGATCGGCCTTCGGGGGCTGGTTCTGATGGGGCTCTATCTTCTGGGCGTCGTCATGGCGCTCCTGACCGCGCTTGTTTTCAAGAAAACCCTTCTCCGGCGTCGGGAATCGTTTCTTATCCTCGAGTTGCCGCCCTACCGCAAGCCGGTTCTCTCGGTGGTGCTGCGTCATGTGTGGGAGCGGGCTTCGGTGTTTTTGACCCGGGCGGGGACGGTGATTCTGGCGGCGAACATCGTGCTTTGGTTTCTCGTGAATTATCCCCGCGGCGGAGAGGCGAAGGAGCCCGCGGCCCCTCCGGCCGCAACGGCGCCAAGCCGCGCCTTGGACGCTCCGACAACCGCGGCGGCGGCGGTTGAAGCGCAAGGCGGCGGGACCGCCGCGTCTTTTGAAAACAGCTACGCCGCCCGAATGGGGCGGTTGATCGAGCCGATCATTCGGCCGTTGGGGTTCGACTGGCGCATCGGGGTGGGAATTCTGAGTTCCTTTGTGGCGCGGGAGCTGTTCGTGAGCACGATGGCTGCCATCTACCGGCGCGATGGCGCGGGAACGGAAGAAGAATCGCTGGCGGAGATCCTCCGCCGGCCCGCCCATCAGGGCGGGGGCGGCTTCACGCTCGCCGTGGGGTTGGCGCTGATGACCTTCTACGCCCTGGCGCTTCAGTGCGCGAGCACTGTGGCCGTGGTGTGGCGGGAAACCATCTCCTGGCGCTGGCCTCTGGCGCAGTGGCTGTACATGGGGGCTTTGGCGTGGATATTGGCTTTCCTGGTCCGGCGCGCGGTCTTTTGGCTGGGCGGGGCGTAGAGGCGCCAGGGGGCGGCGCTTACGGCTCCGGGGGCCGGAGGACCTCGCGCAGGGCGCGGGTCAACTCTTCCCCCCGCAAGCCTTGCTTCAGCATCAGCGCCGCCGCTTCCCCCGAGGCGTACGCGGTGGCCGGCGAGGTTCCCACCACCGCGTAAAGGCGTCCGCCGAACGGCACGAAGCTGACGCCCGGCGCTGCGGCGTCCACAAAAGGCCCTCGGTTGGCATAATCGGCAACGCGTCCGTCCGGATCCAGGGCTGTCACGGCGACCACGCCTTCGTAAGCGGCCGGGAACATCGGCCGCCCTGTGGGCTCGTTGCCCGCAGCAGCCAACACGGCGACGCCCGCGCGCCGCCCTTCCTCCACAAGCCGCCGGATCAGCGGATGATCCACGTCGCTGCCCAGGCTCAAGTTGATGACCTGCGCCCCGCTTTGGAGCGCCGCCAGAAGTCCCTGCGCGATCTCGAACGTGGTCGTGGCATCCTCAGGGCCATAAACGTTGATGGGGAGGATCCGCATGGGGAGCTCGCCTGAGCCGCCGGCGGCCTTGGCGAGGCTTTCTATCATCGTAACCGCCATGCTCGTGCCGTGAGTGGGCTCGCCGGAAACCCCCGGCTTGGAAGGGAGAATATCGATCTCCGGCAGGAGAAACCCGTTCAACGGGGCGGAATCTTTTTGGACCGGCGTGTCAATCAACGCCGCCAAAACCCCGCCTTTTTCCACGGCCGCCGGTTTGACGCTCAGGGACGGCGACGCGCCGGCCCAAGGACGGGGCGCGCCGGGCATAGGGTATTCCTGATTGATCCCCCAACCCAAGTCCGGCTGCTCATCGATCCACCGCCTGGCGGCCTGCGCCCGTTCCTTGGTGGGGAACCGAAGCCGATAGGCCCCCAGCTCTTCTGAGCGGCCTACAATTTTCGCGCCCAACCCGGCCGCCAGGGCTTCGACGTCTTTTCCCGATTCGGGCGAAACCAAAAGAATCAGCTCGTTCTCAAGCGTCCGCGGGCGGGTCGCAGAAGGAGGCGGGAGCTTGGGCGCGACGTCCCGGGTAGCCTTCCGAAAGGCCGTCTTGAACACGTAAAGGGTGGGCGCGCCCCGGGCGTCGGGAAAGAGGGCGAAATT
>JAGHDA010000199.1 GCA_021160185.1 Verrucomicrobiota bacterium | reverse complement strand
CGAGGCTCGAGTTTTTCTCCGGCGCGGACGAGGCCTACCTGGCCGGCCTAGCCATAGGATATCGGGCAGCCATCGGGAGCACCTACGGCTTTGCCGCGCCGCTTTATCACCGGGTGCGCGCTGCGTTCGCAGCCGGCGAGTGGGACGAAGCGCGGCTTTGGCAGGCGCGGGTCATCGAAATGATCCGCACGATCTTCGCCGCATGCGGCCGGGGCGGCTTGAAGGCGATGATGGCGTTGGTGGGCGTGAATTGCGGTCCGCCGCGCTGGCCGATCCGTCCCGTGAGTCCAAAACAGCAGGAGACGCTCCGCCGCGCGCTGGAGCAGATGGGATGGTTCGAGTGGATGGAAACCGCACAGGCCGGGGCATGAAAAAGGGGCTCAGAAAACGGCGTCTCGCGGCCCTCGCGGGAATCGCGGCGCTCCTCGTCGCCGCCGCGGTCCAGGCCTCAGGACCGGTGTTTCGCTGGAGCCAATTGCCGTCCCTCCCGGATCCCGAGGGTTTCGCGGGGGTGTTCGCGGGCGTCGCGGCCGACGCTGCGGGGCGGGAGACGTTGGCGGTGATCGGCGGCGCGAACTTTCCGGAAAAACGTCCATGGGAAGGCGGGCGGAAGGTTTATTACCGCGATGTTTACACGTTGAGGCTGACGGAAGCCGGAGCCGCGTGGCGCAAATTTGCCTCCGCCTGGCCGGAGCCGGCGGCCTACGGGATGTCGGTAAGCCTGCCAGGGCGGGGCGTGTTGTGCATCGGCGGCAAAAACATCAACGCGGCCGCCGGCAGGGAGACGGCGCTCAAGTCGGTGCGTTTGCTTCGCCTCGTCACGGGGCTGGAAATCAAGAAATTGCCGTCGCTGCCGGAAGGCCGTTGGGGCGGCGTGGCGGCGCTCGTCGGCGACAAGGTGGTCGTGGCCGCCGGAGCAGGGAACAAGAGCGCCAACCCCGCTGAGGGATTCCGAACGCTTCAAAGCGCGCTGATGCTTGACACCTCGAAGCCGGAAAACGAATGGAAATGGGAACCGCTGCCGTGGCCGGAAGCGGCGGGCGGCGTCCCCGCCCGGGGGCGCATGATGGCCGTCGCCGGAGTGCGGGGAAACACCTTTTATCTTTTCGGCGGACGCGACTTCGCCGACCCCGCCGCGTCGAACAATCAGACGTCCGAGCGTTTCCTCGACCTCGATTTTCTGAGCGACTGCTACGCGCTCGACATGAAGACGAGGACATGGCGGCGCATCGCCGATTTGCCGCACGGGCTTTCGGCGGCGCCCTCGCCGGCGGCGCCGGTCGGCGCCACGCACCTGGCGATGCTCGGCGGCGCGCCGGTGAAGTTCTTGCGTGAGCAGGCGGCGGCGCGCCCGGAAACCAACGGCCAAGGCGCGGCGCATCCCGGGTTTCCCGCCCAAATCCTCCTCTATGACACGCTGACTGACACCTGGGCGCAGGATGGATCGCTCCCGAAAAGGGTTCAGCCCGACCATGAAACCAACCCGGCGGGCAGCGTCTGGGCGCCGGTGACAACCCCCGCCGTGATGTGGCACGGCAAGGTGATTCTGCCAACCGGCGAGGTGAAGCCGGGCATCCGCTCGCCGCAAGTGTTGGAAGGCGCGGCAGTCCATAAGCCGGCGAGCCTCGGATGGTTCAACTGGGCGGTAGCGGCCGCTTACCTGCTTGGGATGGTTGGGATTGGATATGGGTTCATGAAACGCAAAGCGGCGGCGAGCACTGAGGCCTATTTCCGCGGCGGCCAGCATGTGCCTTGGTGGACGGCCGGACTCTCGATCTTCGCCACCATGCTCAGCGCAATCACCTTCATGGGCATCCCGGCGCGCGCCTACCAGACGGATATGACGTGGTACATTGGACAGCTGCCAATCCTCATCATAGCGCCGCTGGTCGCCTTCTTCTATCTGCCGTTTTTCCGCAAACTCGACCTGACAAGCGCCTATGAATATCTGGAAAAGCGCTTCAATCTTGCCGCCCGGCTCTTCGCGAGCCTTTCGTTCATCCTCTTTCACATCGGCCGGATCGCCATCGTCCTCTATCTGCCGGCGCTGGCGCTTGCCGCCGTTTCGGACATCGGCGTGATCCCCTCCATCCTCCTCATCGGCGCGCTCTGCGTGGCCTACACGGTGATGGGCGGCATCGAAGCGGTGGTGTGGACCGACGCCATCCAGGCCGTCGTCCTGATGGGCGGCGCGATTCTATGTTTCGCGCTGGCCGCCACGCAAGTGGACGGCGGGATCGCCGGCGCTTATGAAATTGCCAACTCCAACCACAAACTCTTCGAAAGCTTGCGATGGGACAACTTCGACATCTACGACGGCACGACGACCGCCATCGTCCTCTTCGTTGCGTTCTTTTTCAACTCGCTGGTCCCCTACACCTCCGGCCAGGACGTGGTGCAGCGCTACGTGACCACCCGCGATCTCGGCGCGGCCCGGAAATCCCTTTGGACTACGATGTGGCTGTCGATTTTCGGGTCGATGGTATTTTTCGCTCTGGGCGTGGCCATCTACGCATTCTACAAAACCCACCCGGGCCAACTCGACCCGACCCTGCCAAAGACCGACAGCATCCTCCCCTTCTTCGTCATGCAGCAATTGCCGGTCGGCGTTTCTGGACTCGTCATCGCCGCAATCTTCGCCGCCGCCCAATCAACGATTTCCAGTTCCCTCACCAGCGTGGCCACTGCGTGGATCAAGGACTTCGACGAACGCCTGCTGCGCCCCGGCGCGGCCGACGCCGTCTATCTGCGCGCCGCGAAGAGAGCGGTCGCCGTCGTCGGCGCGCTCGGGATCGGCGCGGCCTGCGCGATGGCGCTTTCCGATGTGGAAAGCGCGTTCAAGACTTTCAACCACCTCATCGGCCTCACCGCCGGCGCGCTGGGCGGGCTCTTCGCGCTCGGCGTCTTCACCCGCCGCGCGAACGGAACCGGCGCGATGGTTGGGGTGCCGCTGGGAGTCGCCACGGTGTTGGCGCTCTACTTCTTGAGGTCCCCGGTTTCGGGACTTCTCTATGCTTTCATCGGGTTCAGCGTCTGTTTCGGGGTTGGATACGCCGTGAGCCTGGCTGCCGGAGCAGACCGGGGGCAAGGCTTGTCAATTCACGGGTAGCAAAACTCGATGAACTTTCGCCAAGACACAAAACCCGCCTAAAGTGAGCGAGCACGATTTGCGCCTCAACAAGAGAGGAACAACGCCTCAAGAGCAACGATGAACAGCGACGGATACACCGCCGCCGAACTCGCTGAATCGAGGGATTTCTACCGAGAATCCCTCCTCAACGACACCTTGCCTTTCTGGCTGCCGCGCTCGCTCGACAAGGAGCACGGCGGCTACTTGCTGATGCGCGACCGCGACGGCGCCTTGCTCGACGACGACAAGGCGGTTTGGTTTCAGGGACGCTTCGCATGGACGCTCGCCACGCTCTACAACACCGTGGAACCCCGCCGGGAATGGCTGAACGCGGCAGTCAGCGGGGTCGAGTTTCTCAGAAAACACTGCTTCGACGCGGACGGGCGGATGTTCTTTCTCGTCACCCGGGACGGACGCCCGCTGCGCAAGCGCCGCTACTTCTTTTCCGAGGCGTTCGCCATCCTCGCCTTCGCGGCGACGGCGCGGGCGACCCACAACGACGCCTTGGCGCAACAAGCCCGCGACCTATTCGCCCGATGCATGGAATACGCCGACGGCGCGCGCCCGCTGGAGCCGAAATCCACCGACACCCGTCCGACCGTCAGCCTCAGCGTGCCCATGATCTTCCTCCATGTCGCCCAACAACTCTGCGACACAGTGGGCGACGATTACGCCGCCTCGCGCATCCCCGGCTTCGTCGAACAAATCCGGATGTTCGTAAACGACGACTTGCGCTGCGTCATAGAGCAAACGGCGCCGGACGGAAGCTTCGTCGATCATTTGCGAGAGCGCACCATCACCCCAGGCCACGCCATCGAGGGAGCGTGGTTCATCCTGCGCGAAGCGCAGCGACAGGGAGGAAACGGCGAACTGACCGCTCTCGGCCTCCGCATGCTCGACTACTCGTGGGAACAGGGGTGGGACCAAGAACACGGCGGCATCTTTTACTTCCGCGACCCCACCGGCCGGCCCGTGATGGAATACTGGCACGACATGAAGTTCTGGTGGCCGCAGTGTGAGGCGATCATCGCCACGCTTCTGGCCTGGCGGATCACCGGCGACGCGAAATACGCCCGCTGGCATCGGATGGTTCATGACTATGCCCACAAGCATTTTCACGACCCCGAGCATGGCGAATGGTTCGGCTACCTCCACCGCGACGGACGCATCTCCACCGCCATGAAAGGCAACCACTTCAAAGGCCCTTACCACCTGCCGCGGATGCAGTGGTTTTGCTGGAAGCTGCTGGAGGAATAAGCGAAGGGCCCAACGCCGGGCGAGTCGGCGGGCTCGCTCAGGTTCTCGCCGCGCCGGGTTGGAGAGGGCGGCCGAGGCGGCGAGGCAGACCCTTCCTCGCAGCTACTGAAGGAAGCAGTGTCAGGCTTTGAGGAGCTGTTCAACGGATGCCGGGCAGGCCGCGCGGCGGCTATTTGGCTTGCCATCGCCGCCGTTTTTGGGTAAGCAGACTGCATGAACCGACGAAATTTCCTCCGAGCAGGCGCGGCCGGCATGTTGGGAGCCGCTTTCGTAAGCCGCTCGCGCGGGTTCGCCATGGAGGCCCGAAAGAAAGTGGCGTTGATCGGCTGCGGCTGGTACGGCAAAAGCGCTTTGTTCCGCCTCCTCCAAGTCGCCCCGGTGGAAGTGGCGGCCCTGTGCGATGTGGACCGACGCATGCTGAACGAGGCGGCGGACATGGCGGCGGCCCGCCAGCTCTCCCGCAAACGGCCGCGGACCTACCACGACTATCGGGAGTTGCTCCGCAACGAGGAGCTGGACATCGTGCACATCGCCACGCCGGACCACTGGCACGCGCTGACCATGATCGCCGCGGCGCAGCGGCGAGCGGATGTTTTCGTGGAAAAGCCGATCAGCAAAGACGTGCGCGAAGGGCAAGCCATGCTCGCCGCGGCCCGCAAATACAAACGGGTGGTCCAGGTGGACATGGAACGCCGCAGCACGCCTCATCTGGTCGAGATCAAGAACCGGGTCATCGGCGAAGGCAAGCTGGGCAAAATCGCCTATGCTGAGATCTGCTGCTACTACCACATGCGCGCCCGCGGAAACCCGCCGGACGTTGATCCGCCGCCTTACCTGGACTGGGAGATGTGGACTGGTCCCGCGCCGATGCGCCCCTACAACCCGCTTGTGCATCCCCGCGGCTGGCGCTCCTTCATGGAGTACAGCAACGGCATCGTGGGCGACATGGCGGTCCATATGCTGGACATGGTCCGCTGGATGCTTGATCTGCGCTGGCCCAAGCGGATTTCCTCCTCGGGGGGAATCCTGGTGGATAAACAAAGCAAGGCCAACATCCCCGACACCCAAACCGCTGTGTTCGACTTCGGCTCGATCCCTGTGGTCTGGACGCATCGAACCTGGGGGCCTCCGGCCGACCCGGAGTATCCGTGGGCCGCGTTCATCTACGGAGAAAAAGGCGTCCTCAAGGCCGACGTGCACAAAGCTGAATTCATCCCTTCCGGCAAAGGCAAGCGAATCCGCACTGAAGCCCTCTACGAATACGACAAATACCCCGAAGACCGGACGGAGAAAGACCTCGAACGCCACGTGGCCTCCGCGCTGCGGCGGCATTGGCAGAATTTCCTGGAAGCCGTGGAAACGCGCGGCCGTCCGGCAGCCGACATTGAGGAATGCTATATCTCGGCGGCGTCCTGCATCCTAGCCAATCTCGCGTTGAAACTAGGGCGAACCCTGGCGTGGGATCCGGTCGAGGATCGGGTGGTCAACGACGCCGAAGCGAACGAACTGCTGGCCCGAACCTACCGAAAGCCGTGGGTCCATCCGTTGCCGGAAACCGTGTGACCGCAGGGAAACCGCCGTCTTCCAACCGGACGCGACGCGGAGGCAAACAACAATCGCTGCGAAAGATCCTTTTCCTCGTAGGAGCGTTTGCTTTGGCGGCCGCGGGGGGATGCGGCAAGCGTTCCGCCCCGCCATCCGCTCCGGCGCAAACGCCGCCTCCTTCTCAAACCGCGCCCTCCCACGCCTCCTCCCGTCCGGCCCCGGGCGTTTTCGAAATCGTCACCGACCAAACCGGGCTGCATTTCCGCCATCAGCTCGCCGACGGGAAACTGTCGAACATCATGGAATCGGACGGCGCGGGAGGCGCAATCCTGGACTACAACGGGGACGGCTTCATGGACGTCTATCTAGTCAATTCCGGCCCTGATCCGCTCATCAGCGACGCCCCAGCGGGAACGCCTCGCAAGCCCAACGCCCTTTTTCGCAACGTGGCAGGCAAACGCTTCGAGAACGTCGCCGCCGCCGCGGGCGTGTCGGGCCGAGGATTCGGCGTCGCCGCCGCCGCCGCGGACTATGACAACGACGGGGATGCCGACCTTTACGTAGTCAATTTCGGAGGCGGCATTCTTTACCGAAACGAAGGCGACGGAACCTTCCGGGACGTCACAAAAGAGGCTGGAGTGGTTCATCGCCAAGCGGCCATCTCCGCCGCCTGGTTGGACGCCGACGGAGACGGCTGGCTGGATCTGTTCGTCGCCAATTATCTCAAGTACGACCCTTCCGTCAAACTGCCGCCGGGAAGCTCCCAGCCCTATCCTGGGCCGCTGGCCTATCCGGCGGAGTTCAACATTCTCTTCCGCAACCGTGGCGACGGGAGGTTCGAAGACGTTAGCGAGACCTCGGGCATCCGCGTCCCGGGACATCGGGCCATGTCCGTAACGCCTTTGGACTATGACCTGGACGGGGATGAAGACCTCTATGTCTCCAACGACGGGACGCCCAACCTGCTGCTCCGGAACAACGGCAAGGGCCTTTTCGAAGATGCGGCCCTCCAATGCGGCGTGGGATTCAACCAATTCGGCGAGGCGGCCGGCTCGATGGGGGCGGCGGTGGGAGATTGCAACGGGGACCTGCTTCCGGATCTGTTTGTGACCCGCTTTGGTCGCGCGTCGCTTTACGTCAATAGTCCCGGCGGCTTTTTCGAGGACCGCATTGTGCCTTCGGGCATTCTTCGCGTTTCGGGCGATTACGTGGCTTGGGGGGGCAACTTCCTTGACTACGACAACGACGGGGATTTGGACATTTTCATCGCCACGGGAGACCCGCATTACCTCAAGGGACTGCCGCCTTTGCTGCTCGAGAACAAGGGCGACGGGACGTTCCGGAACGCCACGGCCCAAGGCGGCGAATTCTTCCGGCGCCGCTTCAACGCTCGGGGAAGCGGCGCGTTCGACTATGACAACGACGGTTGGATGGACATCGTCCTCACCACTCTGGGCGGCCCGGCTGTGCTCCTTCACAATCGCGGGGGAACCAACCACTGGCTGGGGCTGCAGCTCGTGGGGTCTCGAAGCAATCGGGACGGCTTCGGCGCTCTTGTGGAAGTGCGCGCCGGCGGACGCGCGCTGTTCCAGGAATGCCGGTGCCCCGTCAGTTATGTCTTCCAGCAAGACCCCCGGCTCCATTTCGGATTAGGCAAGGCCGCCCGCGCGGAACGCATTCGAATCCGTTGGCCCAGCGGCGTCGTCCAGGAGCTGACCCACGTGAAAGCAGACCGCTACCTGACGGTGAAAGAGCCCTCGGCCGCTTCCGCTCGGCCTGCGGAGGCCCGCCGCTGAAAGGGTTTCTTCCCGCCGCCGCTCCGCCTATACTGGCTTTATGGACAAGGGCAAAAGCTATCCGCCTGGTTCCTTGCGAGCGCGATTGGATCACACGCCTCAACCGCTCCGGTTCGGAACGAGCGGGCGGAGAGGCAGAGTGGAGGATCTCACGCAACTGGAAATCTACATCAACGCTTCGGCCGAACTGGAATACCTCAAAGGGCTCCCGCCGGAAAAAGGGGGCATCCGGGAAGGCCAGGAATTCTATTTCGCCTACGACTTGCGGCCCAGCTCCACCGCTTTTGTTCCCGAACAGGGCGGACGCGGAGAAATCGCGCAAGCCATCGTCCGGGCCGTTCGGGACGCCGGCTTGCGTCCGGTCAACCTCGGCGCGATTCCCACTCCCGCGCTCACCTACTACGGGATCCGACATAAGCGCGGGAGCATAATGGTCACCGGAAGCCACATTCCATTCGACCGGAACGGGTACAAGACCAATTCCGCTCGCGGCGAGCTGATGAAAGAGGACGAGGCGCCGATCAACGCGATCGTCGAGAGAATCCGGGACAAGCTCTATCGCCAGCCGTTTGAAGAAAGCCCCTTCGACGAAAAGGGACTCTTCAAAACCGGCCATCAGGACCTCCCTCCGGCCGTCGAGGCGGGCGCGGCCGCTTTTCTGCGCCGTTACCAGACCTTCTTCGAAGGCCGCTCCCTTCAAGGGCGGCGCGTGATCGTCTACCAACACTCGGCGGTGGGGCGGGACCTTCTGGTGGAATTGCTGCGCCTGTTGGGAGCGGACGCCATCCCGGCGGGGCGAAGCGAGTCGTTCGTGGCGATCGACACCGAAAACATCGGCGACGACCTTTTGGCCGAGCTCCAGCGCTATGTGGACCGAATCGGCGCCGAAGTCGGGCCCGTCGACGCGGTCGTGTCCACCGACGGAGACAGCGACCGCCCCCTGCTGACGGCGGTGGATCGGATCTCTTCGGAAGGAGAGCCGTGGCGAGGACGGACTCGCTTTTACGGCGGGGATCTGCTTGGGATGGCGGTGGCGGAGTATTTGAAAGCGGACGCGGTGGTGGCGCCCATTAGTTGCAATGACGCAGTGGATCGAGGGCCCCTGCGCGGCGCGCTCCAACCCAAAACCCGAATCGGTTCTCCCTACGTGATCGCCGGAATGGAGCGGGCAAAGGCCCTGGGACGCCGACGCGTGTGCGGCTGGGAAGCGAATGGAGGATTCCTCCTTGGCTCGGACATTGAAGAAGGGGGGCGGAAACTCGAGGCCCTGCCCACCCGGGATTCCTTTCTGCCCCTGCTGTGCGTCCTCTTTGCCGCTCAAGAGGAAGGCGCGCCCGTGAGCGCGCTCTTCCAGCGTCTGCCCCGGCGCTTCAGCCGCGCCTCGCTTCTCCGCAATTTCCCCCGTGAAAAGGGCCGCCGCCTTGTGCAACGTTTCTCGCCGGCGGATCCGAACGTCAAAGAGGCTGTCTTCGAAAAGGATGAGGTCCGCGCCTTCGGAGCGGACGGACAGCCGGTCACGCTCTCCTCTGACCTCCAAAAAGAGCTCCTGGATATCCGAGAGCGCTTGAGCCGGCGCTTCACTCGGACCGAGGGTTTTGACCGAATCGTGCGCCTGAACTTCCTGGACGGGATCCGAATCTGGTTTGCAAACGGCGACGTGGCCCATGTGCGTCCCTCCGGAAACGCCGACGAGCTCCGCATCTACGCGGTGGCGGACACGCAGGAGCGGGCGGACCAGATCGTAAAACTCGGCGTGGCGGAACCGAACGGGATTCTCCGTCGCCTCGAGAAAGCCGTCGACTGACTCGAACGCCGACGAGCGGCAGCGCGGGCCAACCACGCTCATTCCCTGGCCCAACGGCGCTGACGGGCTTGGCCCAAGCCGCGGAGGTGCAGGGGAAACTGGGTCAGATACCGCTTTCGCCGAGCAAGTATGGCGCGCACGTACCGCTTGGTGGAGGGATAGTCGATCTGTTCGATGAACAGTCGGCTGTTAGTCGACGCCGTCCCCTCAGCCCACCGGAGGACATTCCTCCGGCCTGCGTTGTACTCGGCCAACCCGTAGGGATAAGGATCGTCCGCATTCGGATAATGCGAGATAGCTTGAGCAAGAAACCAGGTCCCTGCCAGGATGTTCGTCCGCGGATTAAATAAATGCGCCGAAGGCAAAGGATAGACTCCGACGGCTTCGGCCCATTCCTGCGCGGCCGGATCCATCAACTGCATCAAGCCCCTTTCCCCCGCTCTGCCGACGGCATGCGCGTTGAATTGGCTCTCCTTCCAGATCACCGCCTTGACCAGGGCGGGATCGATCTTGTACCTCCGGGCGGCGTCCAGGATCACGGCGTCGAAACGGTTTTCCCGTGAGAAGTGAAAGTGGAGAAACCACCCCGCGGCTATCGCCAGCAACAAGCCCGCCAGAAGCAATCTTTTCTGCGCAAAAACGTTCCCAAGCCGACGCGTTGGGCTCCTGTTTCCTTTCCGCGCGGAGCCTTTTTTTCCTCGGGATGCGCCCCTGTTTCTCAACTGTTCCTCCCTGCGCTTTCCAAGCCCGGCTTGCCTCACGCCTGCAGCGCCCGCAGCACCGTCGTCTTGGCTTCCTCCATAATAACGGAGAGATGCTCCGGATCCTTCAGGCTTTCCGCATAGAACTTGAGGATGTTTTCGGTGCCGGAGGGACGCACGGCAAACCAGCCTCCGGCGGTCACGGCCTTGAACCCGCCGATTGGCTGATCGTTGCCGGGGGCTCGATCAAGAAGCCGCTCGACCGGCTCTCCGCCAAGCGTGGAAAGG
>JAGHDA010000273.1 GCA_021160185.1 Verrucomicrobiota bacterium | reverse complement strand
TACTATGCTCCAAAATATTCTTCCCATATTTCTATTCCACGAATTCAATGGTCACAATCGATGTATCCATGAATTTGCCACTTGCCTGCTACAATACACTTTCAACTTTCTGAATCTGGTTCGAGCTTAGAACAGTTTTATCTCTCTTCCCGGCGGCGAGTCAAGGACTTTTTGGGGCGCTTCCGGCCCCGCCCCGGCGGCGCCGCCTCCTTCCCTTTGCTCCATTCCAGGTCGCCCGGCCGCTTCGGAATAGTCTGGGCAGATGGCGCTTGCCTGCGCGCCCCGCACAGGCAGGCATGAATCGGTCCATGCCGCTCGCGCCTTTGATTTGCCCGAAAACCGGCTCGACGGCCTGGCTGCGAGCAGCGTGGCGGAGGCCCGACCCCGTATGAGCGGGCTGGTGGAAGCAGCGACTTTCCACGTGATGAGGAAGGCTTCGTGTGTTTTGGCTGCCGGAGGGCTTGTACGCGGCTACTCCACCCGAACGCGGTAGAAAATCGCGGCGTCGGTTACGGCGCTGGCGGGCGTGTTCAAAATGAAGTCGCCTCGATTGCAGATGCCAGCACGGTCCAGAACGCCTCAGTCAGATTCGTGCGCGTCTCGAGAGCGTAGGTCTTGCCAGGTTTACTGGACCAACTTGCCGTGGTCGCAATGCAGGCGATAGGGAAAACAGAATCAGGGCGGCGGGAATGGTCCCGGCGAGCCACTCCGAGTAGTTGGAAGCGCCATCCTGGTCCCGATCATGGCTGCGGCGCCATGGACTGCGTTTGTTGAGCCGAAATACAGCATCCCCCAACCGCCCGGCATCGAATCCCCTCCAGATCCGCGTCGGCGACGGTTCCGCGGGAGCCGGGCGCAGCCGTTCTTTGGCTCCTAAGGCCGAGGCGTCTGAAGTTTCTTGAATGAAGAAACAACACGGCCTGGGGTTGATGTTCCGTTCAGGCCCTTCAATTTTTCCACGACCGGTTCGCTTGTACTCATCCAAGTAAACTAACCGGCAGCGCGGCATCAATCATTGCCCACACTTTCTCGCAGGCAAATGCGGCGCGGTAACGACCGCTGCGACTCGGGATAAAACAACCGGCTCAGCGGAAGCGCTTGCTGCCGCCGGTAATGGGGCTGGGCATGGGGGCCAGCCAGGCGTCATAAGCGGCGGTCAGAGATTTTACCGTCGCGGGATGTCGGCTTGCGACGTTGTTTTGCTCGGACGGGTCCGTCGCCAGGTCGAACAGTTGGATTTGCTTGCGCATCCCGCGCAGTTTCCAACGCCCGCGGCGCACGGCCCATTCGCCGCTTTTGCCGCCCTCGCTCCAAAAGAGCGTTTCATGAAGGGCTGTGGACCAGCCGGTCAGCAGCGGCAACAGACTTTTGCCGTCGAAGGGCGGATGCGTGGGCGGCGTTACGCCGACGGCGTCCAGCGCGGTGGGCAGGATGTCGAGCGAAATCACGGGCGTATCAATCACCCGGCCGCCGCTAAACTTCGCCGGCCAACTGACAATCCACGGGGTGCGGATGCCGCCCTCAAACAAGCTGCCTTTGAACCCGCGCAGGATGCCGTTGTTGGCTTCCATCGCTTTGGCGCCGCCGTTGTCGGTCAGGAAAAACAGGAGCGTGTTTCGCCACAGCCCTTCGTCCTTCAGCTTTTTCACCACGGCCCCCACGCCTAAGTCCAGGTGATACAGCATGGCCATAAGGATGGCGCGCTTCTTGGTCAAGTGAGGGAACTGCCGCTGGAAGCGTTCGATGTCCGCCTGCGGCGCCTGGGGCGGAGCGTGCACGGCGTTATAGGCCAAGTACAGAAAGAACGGCCGCTGTTTGTTGCGCTCGATGAAGGCGACGGCTTCCTCGGTCCATCGCGTGGTCAAATAGCCATGATATTCGCCATCTTTGAGACGCCGTTTATTGCGATAGATCGGGGCGTAGGCGTCGCCTTTCACGCCGCGGAGTTTGAAGTAATCATGGCCGCCGCGGCCCATGAATAAAAAACATTCGTCAAAACCGCGATTCAACGGATGCCACTTGAGTTCCGGGTAATCCAGGTCCAGACCCAGATGCCATTTGCCGATGGCGGCGCTGCGGTAGTCCTTGGGCAAAAAGGACGGAAAGATGGGGATGCGGGGATCAAACCCGCGTCCGCCGTCGCCCGCGCTGTAAACGCCGACCCGCTGCTGGTAGCGTCCCAACATCAGCCCGGCCCGGGTGGGCGAACACACCGAGCCGCTGACATAGGCTTGCGAGAAAAACACGCCTTCGCGCGCCAGCGCGTCCATATGCGGCGTGGCGACCTCTTTTGGATGATGCGGATTGAAGCTGATGTCCGCATAACCCTGGTCGTCGGTGAGGATGATCACGATGTTGGGCCGGTTGGGCCCGGCGGCAACGGCGGAAGCGTCAGCCTTAGCCACAAAGGTTGGGCCTGAAACGCGACCGGCACGGCGCGCCGCCGGAGGACCGACGGCGTTCCTGACCTGGCACGGAGGCGGCGGCGGCGCGGACGTGTTTGCATCGAGGGCCAATAGAACAAGGGAGGCGATGAGGTTAATGGCGCGGTTCATATTCATTCATTGTTCACTGGTTGACTTGCCGGCCACGAGCCCGCGGCTGCATGCACGGCCGAGACGGCTTGCCCCAGGCAGCGCGGTGCCGCGCGGCCGCCAGCCGAGCCTCGGCGCAACGGGCAGCGGTCATTGCCCGAGCAATCGCGGAGAAGGTTTTTCAACCCAGCCGGCGGGGCGTTGGCCCTTGCCGGGACGGTTCACGTCGCCGAGGTCCGCGCGCGCCTGTTCTGCGTAAGCCATCAGCCGTTTCACAACGCTCGGGTAGTCCGAAGCGACATTGTGGTCTTCGTGAATATCGCGCGCCAGATTAAACAGCTTCAACTCGGTCCGGCCCTCGGGTTTGCCCCAGTTGCGTTTCTTGGATTCCATGGGCACGAACAGTTTCCATTGCCCGGACCGTACGGCCTGCAATTGGTCCATCTGGTAATAGTAAAAGGCCTTGTGTGGGCTTTTGGCATGGGGGTTTCCACTTAGAATGGGCCAGATGTTTTTGCCATCAATGACGCGATCGGTCGGCGCCTTGCCGCCGGCCAAAGCGGCGAACGTGGGCAGGATGTCGAGGGTGCTGACAACCTCGCTGCTGGAGGTTCCGGCGGGGATGTGGCCGGGCCAGCGCACGATGCACGGCTCGCGCATGCCGCCTTCGTCGGTGCGCCCCTTGCGGCCGCGCAAGGGCCGGTTGCTGCCTTCTTTTTCCCGGGTGGAACCGTTGTCCGAGGTAAACCAGACCAGCGTGTCTCGGTCGATGCCCTCGGCCTGGAGCGTCTTGAGAATTTCCCCGGTGGACCAATCAATCTCCTGCACCCAATCGCCGTAGAGCCCGTCCCGGCTCGTGCCGCGGAACGCCTTGCCCGGGGTAAGCGGCCGGTGCACGGCGGTGTGGGCCAGGTAAAGAAAGAATGGCTGACGCTTGTGAGCCTTGATGAATTTGACGGCTTCGGCGGTGTATTGGGCGGTAATGGTGGTGTCGGTGTGCACGCCGGCGGCAATCACGGTTTCATTGCGCAGCAACGGCAACGGCACTTCTTTGCGGTTCATGTCGTTGCTGTAAGGAATCCCAAAATAGGCGTCGAATCCCTGACGCGTAGGGAGGAACTTCGGATGATCGCCCAAATGCCATTTGCCAATGCACATGGTGGCGTAGCCTTGCGCCTTGAGAATCTCCGCAACGGTGATTTCCGCCGGATTCAACCCCTTGCGCGCGGCGGGAAACAGCACGCAGAGGTTATGCTCATCCACATGCATGTTGACCCGGCGCGGATAACAGCCGGTCATCAAACTGGCGCGGGAGGGGGTGCACACAGAGCAGGTGGAATAAAAATCCGTCAGCCGCATGCCTTCCCGCGCCATCCGATCCAACACGGGCGTGGCGTGCGTCTGGGACCCAAACGGTCCAATGTCGCCATAGCCCAAATCGTCGCAAAAGATGATGATGAAGTTGGGTCTTGAGGACGCGGCCGACGCGATCACGGCTCCCGCCAACATCACCAGCGCCAGAAGAAGACGATGAATACGCATAGGGCAAGCATGGGGGAACAAACCCGCTCAGCGCAAGCTCCAAGTCGGCGATTGCCTAACGCTGACGCTCGCGAGCATCTCGCGGAGGCCCAAGCTCGTCCCTTCCAGTTGGCCCGGCGCCAATGGGCGGCCGCAAACCGAACGGCTGGGCGCGTTGGACGATCGATCGCACGTCGTCAGCGCCTCTGTCTGCCCGATCCGCGGCGCCTTGGCTCATCCGCTCTGCGCTCTTCGCTTTGAGACTTTCTGTCGGCTTGACAGCCAGGCGAAAGGCGCTCATGCTGGCTTTATGATTCGTTCTCTGCGCTTGCTTCTGGTTTTGACTGCTGCCGTTCCAGGGATCGCCACCCCGTCCGCCGTGCCAGCCAGTGAAGAAACCGTTGCAGCCGTCCGGCGCCTTTTCGCTTCGCCCTCCCGTGAGTATGCCTCAGCGCCGTTGTGGGTTTGGAACGATCGCCTCACCGAAGAGCAAATCCGGTCTGCCTTGCGCGACCTCGCCGCCCAGCATGTTCGACAAGCGTTCGTCCATCCTCGGCCGGGGTTGATGACGCCCTACCTGAGCGAGGAATGGTTTGCCCTCTGGAAGGCGGCCTTGGACGAGGCGGAGAAGCTGGACATGAACATCTGGATCTATGACGAGAATTCTTATCCCAGCGGGTTTGCAGGCGGTTGGGCGCCGGAACGGATGCCCGAATCGCGCGGCATGGGGCTGCATTTCCGGGAGGTCAACGGCACACCGTCGTGGAGCGAGACTACGGTGGCCGTGCATCGGTTCGAGGGGGGGCAGGCCGTGGAGGTCACCGCGGCGGTGCGGTCGGGACAGACTCTGCCGCCGGGACGTTACCTGGTGGGTGAAATCCGCCGCGCCCGCAACGCGCCATGGTTCGGCGGCCGCTGCTATGTGAACCTGTTGACACCGGGCGTCACCGAGGAGTTCCTCGAAGTCACCCATGAGGCCTATGCCCGCGAAATCGGCGACCAGTTCGGCCGGCGCGTGCCCGGTTCCTTCACCGACGAACCGCAGTTGCGTCCCGCAGGTGGTCTGCCCTGGTGTTCGGATCTGCCTGAGCAGTTCCAGCGTCGCTGGGGCTACGATTTGATCCAGCATCTCCCGGCACTCGTTCGCGAGGTCGGGGACTGGCGGCGCGTCCGCCACAACTACTTCCGGGTGCTTAACGACTTGTTCATCGAACGCTGGGCGAAGCCGTATCACGACTGGTGCGAGGCTCATGGACTCGCTTTCACCGGACACTACTGGGATCACGAATGGCCCAACTGCGTCGGCGTACCCGACAACATGGCCATGGCCGCCTGGCAACAAATGCCGGGAATCGATTGCCTGATGAACCAGTATGCCGAACACACCCACGCCCAGTTCGGCAACCTCCGGTTCGTCCGCGAGCTGGCCAGCGTGGCCAACCAGCTCGGTCGCAAGCGCCGGCTCTGCGAGGTCTATGGCGCCGGTGGCTGGGACCTGCGGTTCGTGGACATGAAACGCATCGCCGATTGGCTGGGCGTGCTGGGCGTTAACTTCTTCGACGAGCATCTCAGCTACATCACCATCCGCGGAGCCCGGAAACGGGATCATCCGCAATCCTTTAGCTACCACGAACCGTGGTGGCCGGATTACCACGTCATGGCCGACTACCTCGCCCGCCTTGCCGTGGCCATGTCGGCCGGTGAGCAAGTCAACCGGTTGCTGGTCATCGAACCCACCACCACGGCATGGATGTACCAGGGTCAGGGCGACGGTTTGGGGAGATTGGGCCGAACCTTCTTCGATTTTCTCAAAAGGCTGGAATCGGCGCAGATCGAATATGATCTGGTCAGCGAAGACGTGATGCGTCGGCATGGAAGCGTGGAATCCGGCGGCGTCGGCAAACCCGCCTTGCGCATCGGTCAACGCGTCTACCAACAGGTGTTGCTGCCGCCGGGGACGGAGAACCTCGATACGTCGACCCTCGATCTGCTCGAACGGGCGGCTCCGGGGTTGACGGTGTGGTGCGTCGGTTCGCTACCGAGCCGGGTCGATGGCCAGGTCTCGGAGCGATGCCGAGCATTGGCTGAGAGGGCGTCGGGCTGGCGGATGGTTTCCGCCGACCAGGCCCTCGCCCGCCTGCCCACAGCACTGCCCACCGAAGGCTTGCGCCTCGCACGTGCGCCGGATGATGCGGGCATTCTGTTCCATCAACGCCGCCGGCTCACCGACGGCGACCTGCTGCTGCTGGTGAACACGAGCTTGGAATCGCCCAGCCGCGGCCGGGTGTGGACGGAGCGCTCACGAGTCGAGGCGTGGGATTTGTTTACGGGTCGAGTTGCGCCGTATCCGTCAAAGCCGGAGGACGGCGGCCGGCTCCTGGAGTTTGATTTGCCCCCGGCGGGCAGCTTGCTCTTGTGTCTGAGCTCGGGTCCGGTCCAGACCGCTTCCTCCCAAACTAAGGGAAGCGTCGAAATCCTGGCACCGTCGGGCCGGCTGCGCGTGCAACGCCTCGAGCCGAACGTTTTGACCTTGGATTACGTGGACGTGT
>JAGHDA010000482.1 GCA_021160185.1 Verrucomicrobiota bacterium | reverse complement strand
GTCTTCGCGAGGAACGGAGCTCGCGGGCCAGGCGCGTGGTGGCGTTGTTGAGTCGGGGCGACGATTTGCTGGCGACCATCGTGTTGGGCAACAGCCTCGCCCAGGGCGGGGCGGCGTGCTTGGCCATGTGGCTGGCGTTCGCGGAGGGGTATCCGCCGTGGCCGACGCTGTTGGGAACGGTGGGCGCGCTGCTGATCTTCGGGGAGATCCTCCCGAAGGCCTTGGCGCTCCGGAACCCGGCGGCATGGGCGGGGCGGGTGAGCGGGCTGATGGAGGCGCTGGTTCGGGCTTCGGAACCGGCGCGTTTCCTGGCGCAGGCGGTGAACGAACAGATTCTCCGCCGCTTGCCCAAGTCGGTCAACCCGAGCCAAGCCACCACGCCGGACGAGGAGTACGCGGAGTTGCTGGATCTGGCGGCGTCGAGCGGCGCTCTGGAAAGTTCGGAGAAGGAGTTGATCCTCCGGATCATGGAACTGGACCAGCGCCAGGTTCACGAGGTGATGCGCCCTCGCACCGAGATGCGGGCGGTCCCCGACGACATGCCTCTTGAGGCCATGCGGGCGGCCGCCAGGCGGCATCGGCATCGGCGGCTTCCGATCTATGACGAGACGCCGGACACCATTGTGGGGGTGTTGCGGACTTGGGACCTGCTTATCGACCAGCCCAAGGATTTGAGCGCGGTGATGGACCTGCCGGGATTTGTTCCCGAGTCGATTTGCCTGGCCCGGTTGCTTCGGAGCCTCCAGCGCCAGAAACGCGGGATGGCGATTGTGGTGGACGAGTTCGGGAGCGTGGCCGGGTTGGTGACCGTGGCGGACATCGTTCAGGACGTCTTGCAGTTGGAAAGCAAGGGCCCTTTGAGCGGGTTCTTCGTGAAAGAGCTCGGGCCGGGGCGATGGGAGGCGGCGGCGACGATGCGCCTGGACGATCTTCGTCGGCTTCATCCCCAGCTTCCGGACGTTCCGGCGGTGGACACTGTGGGCGGGTTGATGATGTTGCTGTTGGGCGTGACGCCCAAGCCGGGTGAGAAGTGCGAATTTGCGGGATTGCGCTTCACAGCCCTGGAAGCCGACGAGCGACGGGTGAAACGGGTTCTGGTGGAGCAGGCTCGGCCGGCCCGCGCGGGCGGATGAACGGATTATGGAAGCGGTTTGGATCCTTTTGTTGCTGGGGCTTAGTCTGAGCGTGTCCTTCCTGCTTTCGGGGATGGAGGCGGGGGCGCTTGCCGTGAACCGGCTGCGCGTCCGCCATTTGGCTCGTCGGGGCGACAAGGCGGCGCGGCTCCTGGCCGGGTATTTGGACAACCCGGAACAGTTCCTATGGGTCATCCTGGTGGGGAACGTCCTTTCCAATTTTCTGTTTCTGGGAGTGACACTTTACTGGGTTCACAACTGGCTGGGCGGGCGGCCCTGGCTGTGGGGGATCGCCGCGCTGGCGTTGGTTTTCGCGCTCTACACCTGGGGGGATTTGCTTCCGAAAATGCTCTTTCGCTCAATGCCCACCCGCGCCTGTCTGTTGGCGGTCCGCGCCTACCGGCTCTTGGACTTTCTGCTCGCCCCGTTGGTCCGGCCGCTGGCGTGGGCCACGGACAAGGCGGCGCGGCTGCTGGGGGGGCGGCGCTATGACGGGCGGCTTTTCGGGAATCGCGAGGAGCTGTTGGCGGTGATGCGCGAATCGGCCCGCTCCCTCCCGCGGGAGGAGCAAGCTCTCATCGACAAAGTGCTCGGGCTGCAAACCCGCACCGTCGGAGGGTTGACCCGACCGATGACGGAGGTACAGACTTTGCCGGAGGAAGCCCCCCTTGCCGAGCTCTTTCGTCTGTACCGGGAGAAGGGGCGGAGCCGCATTCCCGTTCGCGATCAGGCCAAGGGGCGGACCGCCGGGGTGGCCGCTTTGAAGTCGATTGTGTACGAGGAGAATCTCGATCTGAGCCGCCCCGTGCGCGAGTTCATGACGCCGCCTTTGTTCCTGCCTGAAACGCTTGACCTGGAGAGGGCGTTCCTCCGGCTTCAGAAGGCCAAGCCGCATATCGCCATTGTGATCGACAAGGACCGGCGCGAGATCGGAATCCTTACCCTGGAGGATATCCTGGAGCACATCTTCGGCGACATGCCCTTGTGAGGCTTATGGACTGGAGCGCTATAGGAATGATCCTGCTGAAGATCCTGGCGGTCGTCTTTTTGGTGTTCCTCAACGGCTTTTTCGTGGCGGCTGAATTTGCCCTGGTGAAGGTGCGCCGCAGCCAGCTCGACACCCTCGTCGCCCGGGGGAGCCGTCTGGCTCGCGTGACCCGCAAGGTCATTGACAACCTGGACACCTCCCTCAGCGCCTGCCAGTTGGGGATTACCCTGGCCAGCCTGGCTTTGGGTTGGGTGGGCGAGCCGATCTTCAGCGCCCTGCTGGCCCCGGTCTGGCGGCTCGCCGGCTTGGGAGGCGAAGCCTACGCCCGGCTCCATGAGACCGCCGCGGTCGCGGTCGGCTTTACGGTGATCACTTTCCTCCATATCAGCGCAGGCGAGCAGGCGCCCAAGTGGTTTGCGATCCAGCGTCCGCTGCCCACGGCCCTGGCCGTATCAGGCCCTCTTTTATGGTTTCGTAGAGCGTCCTATCCGTTTATCTGGATCCTTAATGAAGCGTCCTTGCGAATTCTCGATCTTCTCGGCATTCACCCCCAGGAAAGCCATGAGGCCGTGCATTCGGAAGAGGAGCTCAAATTGCTTTTGGCGGGTTTTCTGGGGCGGAAAGAGCGGGAGAGCAGCTTGAGCAAGCAGATCATCCTCAACGCCTTCGAGCTGCGGGAACGGGTGGTCAAGGAAGCGATGCAGCCGCGCCGGGAGATTGTGGGCTTTGACGACGATTTTTCCGTCGAGAAGTGCGTCGAAATCGCGGAAAAAACCCGTTTTTCCCGATTTCCGATTCTCAAGGACGGGGACTTGGATCAGACCTTGGGCGTTATTCATATCAAGGACCTCTACGCCCGGCGCGCCCAGGCGCGCACGGCGGCGGATTTGCTTCCCTGGGCCAGGCCCATTGTCTACATCCCCGAGGTCTCACGCCTGGACCGCCTCCTGGCGATCCTCCTGGAGCGGCGGCTTCATTTCTCGATCGTCGTGGACGAATACGGCTCCACGGTGGGATTGATCACGCTCGAGGACATCCTCGAGGAGCTGGTGGGAGAGATCCGGGACGAATTCGACACGGAGGAAACCGCGCCGATCGAGCAGGCGGGTCCGAACGAATGGGTCCTGGACGGGGCGGCGGCTTTGCACGAACTGGAGGAGCTGACCGGATTGGAGTTTGAGGAGGAGGAAGTCACGACGGTCAGCGGCCTGACGGTCCGGCGGCTCGGTCGGTTTCCGGAGGCGGGAGATCTGATTCCGCTTGGGGAGGGATGGGAGTTGACGGTCGAGAAGCTCGAAGGGCAGACGGCTAGTCGGCTTCGCTTGCGGCGGCGCGCGCGTTGACCTTCTCCCGCGCCACACGGATGCCGTTGCGCACCAGCAGGGCGGAAGCCGCCAGCATCGCCGCGCCCAGGATCGCCGGAAGCCATAGTCCCGCCCGCAAGTCGCCCGCCGCAAACCAGCCGATCAGGATCATCCATGCCAGGGGGCTGTCCCAACTGGGGATGAAGGAAGCGGACCGTTTTCCCACGAGCCACGCCGTCGCGATCAGAATAGTTCCCAACGCCACCGCGAACCAGGTCAAGACCGCTTGAATCGGGATCCCCGCCCAAACTGTGACGGCCTTTCCCTCGGCCAGGTCGTAGCTCCACCACCCGGCCGCGCGGACGGCAAACGGTTCCATCACAAGGTCTGTCAGCAGAGCGAGCCCGGAGGCTAGAAGGACAATCCAGTAGCCGTAGAATGGGGCGCGACGCCAGGGGCGGAGAATGATTCGGGCGGTTTCCCTGCAACTCAGGAGAATCGCCGTCCAAAGGAAGGGCGCGCCCAAAGGGACGGCGTCCAGCAGCGCGGGCCCTAGGCCGCCTTGATAAACCACCGCAGGCAGCCAGCGGCCGGTCCGCTGGGCCACAGCCCAAGTCAGCGCGGTGAGCGCCCACGTCACCCACACCGCGCCGAGAGCGTTCTGATTCGAGAGCCGGTTTGCGATAGCCAGACCCGCGGCTCCCGCCGCGAGGAAGGGCGCGATCCCTTCCACCCAGCGCAGCCAGAGGGCGCTTCCTCCGCCGGCGAACCGCCCCAGGATCGCGATGAGGACCAATCCGCCCAGGGCCGCTTGGCAAACCCTCAGCGCCACGAACTCCAGCGTCGGCGCGCGGACGGTCTCTTCACCCCCGCTTTTCCTTGCTGCCTCTTGAGTCCGGCTCGCTTCTTGGGACACGGGCTATAGCATATGGGCCTTGAGGTTCGGATTGAAAGCAAAAACTTCGCTTTGCCTGGAGCGCGCTTACCTTTCGCCGGCCCCTTGCTTCACAGCCGCGGAGATGACAAGGCGGAACGAGCCCGCCGCAAGGAACGCCAGCCCGGAAGCGGCGACGAGCGTGGCCCCGGTGGGCAAATCCGCCGCCGCCGAAACGCCCAGTCCCAGGAGGGTGATCGCCAGAGCGACAGCCCAAGCCAGGAAGAGTTGGCCGCGGAAACTTTGCGCGAAGAGCCGGGCGCATGCCGCGGGGATGATGAGATAGCTGAAGACTACAAACACCCCCGCCAACGCAACCGATTCGGTCACCATCAAGGCGAACGATGCAAAGAAGAGGGTGTCCCACCTCCGCACGTGATATCCGGCGCGCTCCGCCGCCTCCACGTTTTCTGAAATGGCCAGGAAATGCCGGCGCAGGGCGAAGTGGAGCGCCCCCAGCGCGGCATAGAGAATCGCCATTTTCAGAAGCGCCCTCCGGCTGACGAACAGGATGCTCCCGATCAGCATGGCCTCCATTTTCTCATGCCCATGCGGGGCCTTGCTCAGGACGAGCACGCTCAGCGCCGCGGCCACGACGAAAAGGATCCCGATCACCGCCTCGTGGGGAACGACTTCCTCGCGAAACCGCCCCACGGACAGGAGAACCGCTCCCAGCAGGGCGAACCCCAGCGACATGGCGTACTGGAAGCGGCGTTCCGCCGCGGCGTGGGGATGCGCTTCGACGACGGTTTCGGCGGGAAGCGGCGCGGCGGCGGAGCCGCTTTGAGCCTCGGCCTCCAGTTCCGCGGCAAGGGCGGCTTCGTTCGCGGCGACGGGCGGCCCGGCCGCGCGGAGTTCCGTCGGCCAGAGGCGCGGCCCGAGCAGCAGGGCCGCCGCCGCGCCCAGAGCCGCCCATTGGGCCAGGGCGATGTCCACAAACACCACGCCGCGCCGGAGGACATGGAGGCCCATGTAGGCGTGAAGGGCGGCGATCGTCAGGCACGCCAGAAACGGCAGCGCCAGCACCGGAAGGGTTTCGCTTAGTTGATGCATCGGCTTGGGGGGGTGTGCGTTCAGAATTCAGTCCCGAAACGCCTTTTCCAGTTTGCCGGTCAGATTATCGAACACGTCGAAGTAATCTTTGACCTGCGGCTCGCCGCCCGGAAACATCGCCGCCACGACTATCCGGATTCCGGTCTCTCGCGCGAGCATTTCTCCGGCTTTTCGGGAGTAGTGCGGCGCTTGGAGCAGGACGCGGATGCGCTCCGCCTTGATTCGGCTGATGAGCTCGGTCAGGCGGGCCGGGGTGGGCGGAATGCCGGGTTTCGGCTCCACTTCCATGGCGACGGTCAGCCCGAACCGATGGACGAAGTACGACCAGCTGCGGTGGTAGGTAATGAGCTTGCGGCCCCGGAGAGGGCGCATGAGGCCGAGCCACCCGCCGAGCTTGGAGCGGCCGGGTTGGCGGAGCGACGCCTCCAGACGACCCCGGAGGAGCAGGACCCACAAATTGGCCCCGCCCAGTTCCTTGACGAGGGCTTTGCCGAACATGCGCTCATCAAGATCCTCCTGAAACGCCTTGAGCCGCTCGGCGAAGTAATCGGCGTCCGCGGGCCGCAAGCGCGCCATGCGGGCGGCGATGGCCTTGGCCACAATGCGCCCGTTGAGCGGATCCAGCAGGTAGTGCGGATTGCCCTCAGGGTGGAGATCGCCCATCGAGCGGTCGATCCGCTGGGTGGGGACCTCGAGGCGAAGCGCGCCCAGAGAGGCGTCCAGATGGCCTGGCGATCCGGGCAGGATTTTCGGATTGCGGGCTCCTTCCAGAATCGGCGGCTCATAGCCGATTTCCAACTCCATCCCCACGCGGATCCACAGATCGGCGTTGTGGGCGGCCAGCATGTAGCTGGGCTTGGCGGCGATGTGGTGCGGATCCTCGCGACCGGTGGCGATGGACGAGACTTCGGCCCGCTCCCCGCCGATGTAGCGGGCGATGGCGGCCAGGTCGGTGGCGGTGGTCACCACGCGCAGTTTTTCCCCCCCATGGGCGGCGAGGCTGATCCAGGCGGCTGTGAGAAGAGCGTTTGTCAGTTGTTTCATGGTTTTCTCCCGGTTTTGCGGCGTTTGTCGTTTTGAAGGGTTTTAGTATCTGTGCGCAGGATGCGCGCCCACTGTGAAGTCGCATTGGAGGAACAGTTGGTGCTCGTCCTGTTCCCCGTGAATGTCGAAGTTTCGGTCCGTGTACCGATAGCCCGCTCGCCAGAACATGAATTCGCTCTGGAGGAAGGTAAGGAAGAGCGAATAGGCGTTTTCCTGGAGCGCGGCGTCGGCGGGCAGTTGGCAGAAGTCATACCGCGCTCCCGCCGCCCATCGGCGGGCGAACTGATATTGCAGGGCGGTGTAAAGCCCCCACGCCGTCTCCCAACCGCCCGGCTGCCGCGCGTCTGCCAGCATGGCCTCGGTTTGCCAGAAGAAGGAGCGGTAAAGGGTTCGCTCGGGCGGGCGCCACTTGTAGGTCACGTCCAGTCCGCCCGCATGGCGGTCCTTTTCCGGGTCCGCCGCGTAGCTGACGCCCAGCTCGATCGTGGAGGCGTCAGACAAATCAAGGAAGCTGCGCAGGTGGGTTAGGTGCTTGATCGCGTCGTCCGAAGGCCCGAGGAAGTCCTGGCCCGCGTCCATGGTCGCTTCGTAGGTCAACTCGATGTAGCGGTTCCACGGGTTGGGAATCAGCCAGTTTACGCCAGCGCCGTTGCCCGAAAGGCCTTCCTCGCCGAAAAAATGTTTGATGACCAGCGGGTATTGCACCCACGGCAAGGCGTGTTCGTGATAGGTGTTGGCCCGGCCGAAGCTGGAGCGGAAACGCCCTATCCGCGGTTGCAGTCCGTAGGGCAGGGCAAGAAGCGAAGCGTACGCCTCGCCCACATGCGCATCCCACTCGCCGTCCGTCCCCTGGCCGAGCCCCACGAAGAAATCCGCGCTTGCATACGGGTCGATGGCCGCCTGGAGCGCCAGCTCCATCTCGCGGAAATAAAGGCCGCTGTCGAAGTCGCTCTTGTCTCTGCTGGTGTAGTGGGCCACCGCGTCTCCCACGGCGCTGAGGTTCGGGTTCATGCTTTGAAAGGCCCGACCCAACCCTGCGCCGGGAGTCGCCGGCGCGGCCGAAAGCCGACCAGCCGGCGCGCCGCCCTCTTCGGCCCAGGACCAGATTCAACAACTTCAGGAGCGGCTCCAACAGATCGAGCAACGACAGCAGGAGCTCATCCAAACGCTCCAGAAGCAAATCCGTCAGAATCAGGATGTGATTCGGAGCTTGAAGGGGCGGCTCCAAAGCTTGCAGGAGCAACTGGCTCGGCAGACCAATCGCCCGCCGGCCGAGACGCAGCCTTCCGGCGGCGAGGCGGCGTTGGAGAATCTCCTCCGACAGCAGGGCCAAGCCGGCGCGCCGGGCGGTCAGGCCGGCCAGGGCGAAAGCGAGCTGGAGTCGCTGCTGGGCGGCCAAGGCGCCGCGCCGGCTTGGCCCTGCTGTCGGAGGAGATTCTCCAACGC
>JAGHDA010000434.1 GCA_021160185.1 Verrucomicrobiota bacterium | reverse complement strand
TACCGCGCCCTCTTCGTCGCAGAACAGCACGGGGAACGACCATCCCTGCCCGGTGGGAGACACCGCATCCACGCCCGCGCCGTCCTCGTAGTAGGTCTCGTAAGCCGGGCTGTAAGTGGCGATGCGATCCGCGGGATGCATCCAGAGCCGCGCGCCCTTGGGGAACGCGAAACCGGTCAGCTCCTTCAGAATCCTGGCGTCCTTCCCCTTGGGTCCGGGGAATCGATACTGAAAGGCCGCCCCGTCGTCGTAGGCGCGCGCCGCCAGCTCCATCACCAACCCGTCGGGGTTCTTGAAGATGAAGACCGATTCATTCGCGGCGTTCCGGCATTCCCGCCGCTTCCCATGGGGCATTTCATAGCGCGTCTCAACGCGCCGCGGCCCGAGCCGCCCCACAAACCGCAGTCCGTTCCCGAAGGAGCCGTCCGAACGGACCAGGCCCAACGGCGAACGGCCGAGGGCCTCGCGCAACTTGTCCCCTTTCCGAAGGTAAACTCGAAAAGCCGGCTCTCCACCCGAAAGCTCCACCGCCACAATGACACGGCGGTTGGGGGAAACCACCCTCCACTGCTCGGCGCGGGCCGCCGGAAACGCCAAACCAGCCGCCGCCAACAAAATCGCCGCGCGATACTTCATGCCAAAGTTCATACACAAAACCTCTCCGCCGAAGCCAGAGCAAACCCTTCTCCTCCAGCTCGAGCGCCTTCCGCGGCGGTCTCGCAAAATCCTCCCCGCGTTCTTGTTCGGGAATCGGCCCGGAACCCGCCGCCGGTTTCACTCCATACGCTCCTGGCGAACCCGGTCTTCCTGCACAGCCAGCACGCACTGAAAGAAATTCAGCACGCAGGGGGTCCGAAGGGTGTAGAATACCTGATTGCTGCGCTTTTCGTCCGTGACGATCCCGGCGTTGCGCAAGACAGAGAGGTGCTTCGAGACGGTGGACATCTCGAGTTGGAGCGCCTCGGCGAGTTCCTTGACGCATTTCTCGCCTTCGGCCAGTTGTTCGATGATGAACAGCCTGGCCGGGCTGGCGACGGCTTTCAGGATGTCGGCCTGGGTTTTATATCGGCGCGGCAATTTCACAACCCGGCCATCTTAGCAAATTGCCGAAGTCCTGCAACCTTCCTTCCTCAGGAGCAACAACCTTCTCCCCCCTCCTCCTGCAGAACCGCGCGCCGCCGGCCTACCGGTTTTTGCTCGGCTCGTCCGGATCCAACCCCGCCGCCCAGGCCGTCCCCCGCCGAAGGAGTTTTTGGACCTCCGGAAAACTGAACGCCTTTACATCGTGCCCCAGCAGCGTGTGAAACACCCGCCCTTGGCCGTAGCGAAGGACAAAGGCCATCGGATAGTCCTTGCCGTCCACCTTGGACCGCGCCACGGCCAGGACGCGGATCGGCGCTTCGCCAGCCAGGCAAGTGTACAGCTCATCATCGGTCATGAAATCGCGCAGGCCGCGGGTTACCGGATGCTTCTTGTCGAGAATCCGCACCTTGAAGGGACCGCGGGGGTCGTGGGGCCGCAGCTTCGGATCCCACACCCGCCCGGCCAGCTTGCGAAACTCGGGCCAGTCCTGCCATGCGCCGCAAGCGAAATGAAGCAGAACCAACCCCCCGCCGCCGGCGACGAACCGGCGCAGGTTTTCCCGCGCCGTCGGCCCCGGAGCGGGCGTCTCCCAATTCATGAAGTGGAGAACCACCGCTCGATATCGCGCCAAGGCCGCTGAGTCCAGGAAATGGGGATCTTCGATCGCGCGCGCGTCCAACCGCGGGTCCGCGCCGAGAGCGCGAGCAACGATGGGAGCGGTTTGCCGCCAACGGTGGCCCGGATAATCCACGCCGGTGACGATCAGAACGCGGGTTTTCGCCCGAGGCGCCTGTTGAGAGGCGGCTGAACCGGCCGGGGCGGCAATCAGGACAAGCGCGGCCGAGATCGCCGCCGCTCGGAGGGTCGCCTTCGGCCGCCTCCTCGCTCTCAGATGGTCGACTGCATGCATTCTCCCTCCTTACAGCAACCTGGTTCGCCCCGGAATGTACACCGGATAGCTCCCGTCGGGCCCCGGCTTGACCGGCGGCTCCATGTCGTCCCGGCACGCCTCAGGCTTGGGCGGGTAGTAGAAACCGGACTCAACAATTTTGTCCCACTCGACCTGGAGCCCCGTGTAGCAGGAAATCTGCCCCATGATCGTGGTGAGCGTGCTGCGCCACATGTAGTCGCCGTTGTTGATCGGCGTGCCCGAACGGATGGCGGCGAAGAGTTTATTGTGCTCGATCTGGTAGGGATTGGCGCGGCCTTGCCAACGCCAATTCTTCTCGCCGGTGATGCGGCAAGCCAGGATGTTGGCTTTGCCCTTGCTGCCGAAAACCAGGCTGGAAGATTCATTGTAGCAACCGGTGGTGGTGCGACAAAAGGCGTAGACGCGGACGCCGTTGGGAAACTCATAGACCACCGAGTGATGGTCGAACACATTGCCGTAGACCGGCTCGGTCATGGAGGAACGCCCGCCCAAACCGTGGCACTTGATGGGAACCGCCTCGCCCAGAACCCAACGCGTGCGATCCAGGTTGTGCACCAGGCTCTGAACCACATCGTCGCCTGAAAGCCATACAAAATGATACTGTGTGCTGAGCTGCCATTGGAGCTCGGTCAGGCCCGGCTTGCGCTGCGTCACGCCGTAGGGCGCGCGCAGGAAGTTCTCCTCAACCGAAATCACCTCGCCGATCGCGCCGTCCTGGATCCGCCACACCGTTTCCGCGTAGCCGGGGTGATAACGGCTGTGGAGGCCGGAGACCACGCAAAGCCCCTTCTTCTTGGCCAGTTCGCAGGCTTGGCGCATCAGCTTGATCCCGGCCGGATCGATCCCGTGCGGCTTTTCGGTGAACACGTGCTTCCCCGCCTTGACGGCCGCCATGGTATGGAAGGGATGGAACTTGGCGGCGTTGGCAATGAGCACTACGTCGGCCAGTTCAATGACGCGCTTGTAGCCCTCAAATCCGGTAAAGCAATGCTCGTCCGGGACCTGAACCTGATCTCCCCGGCCGGCGCGGTCCATGTGCCCGCGGATGACGGAGCGAGCGCGATGAACCCGGTCCAAGAAGATATCGCACATAGCGACCAGCCGGGCGCCCCGATCGGCGGTGAGCGCCTGGGCCCCGGCGCCGGTGTTGCGGCCGCCGCAGCCGATCATGCCCACGCGCAGGATGTCGCTCCCGGCCGCGTGAGCGAAACGCGCCGCCTCAAGCCCCGCCACTCCCATCGCGGGCACGGCCAGAGCGGAAGTTTTGAGAAATTGCCGACGTGAAGTGCCTTGCTTTTTCATAACGTCTCTTTTTGCTGAACCTTCGCGGGCATTCTCAAACCGAGCTGCTCCAGGATCAAGCCTTGATTCCTCCCGTTTGTCTGGATCCTGTTGACTCCAAAAGGGCGACGCCGGCAACCGAAAGAAACGCCGATAAGTCCCAAGGCGACTGACGAGGCGTCGCCTCGACTGAGAAAGCGCTATGCGGGACGCAGGCGGCAGGGCCGCTCGCGCCTGCCTGATGAAATCCGCGAGCAGCGGGGCTACAGCAACAAGCGCGCGATCAAACTGCCGGGGCGCAGATCCGGTCGCGCGCAAGAGCCCTTCGCCGATCCACGGGGAGGCGGAGCTTCGGCTGATGCGGGCAATCTTGCGACGAGGGCGCACGGCCTGCCCCAACTCCGACTGCCCGCGGCCGCTTGGAACGGAGGCTTCGCTTGAAACCGGCGCGGGGCTCCGGCCATAATGGGGGCATGCTCCAAATCAAGCTGTTCAAGGGAATCGAGCCGGACCTGCCGGAGCTGGAACGGCAGATCAACGAGTGGCTGGCATCCAACCGGGTGAACGTGGTGCGCGTCTTTGGGAACATCGCTCCCCAGACGCCTCGCCCCGGCGGCGACGTGTCGGTCATCACGCGAGGGGCCCATTCGCCCTCGGACATCCTGATCGCCATCGTTTATGAGAAGCCGTAAGCAAGCCCCCCGGCGGCCGAGCGCTTCAAAGGGAGAAAAAAGGACAGTCGACGCGGAGGAGCGTTTCCGAAGACCAACTTCTTTCGGCGGCGGAGAAGGCGCGCCGGCGGTCGAATGGACAGATTCGGACAAGGCCGCCGCGGCTCTGGCGCGGCGGATCCGCAAGGCCGACTGGGCAGCGTTGGACACTGAGGCCGACAGCCTCCATTCCTACCCGGAAAAGCTTTGTCTTGTTCAACTCGCCGCCGAGGGCCTCGTGGCGCTGGTGGAC
>JAGHDA010000163.1 GCA_021160185.1 Verrucomicrobiota bacterium | reverse complement strand
GCACCGTGGGCTCGAAGAGGTACTCGCGGCCGGGCTCATTGGAAAGGTTTTCTTTCTCCCACAAACGGTTCATGGGCAGGAGAGAGACCGTTTCCGGTTTCTGGACGAGAGTGTTGACAAACCGCGGGTAGAGCACGGCGACCTCGTCCGCCTCCTTTTTGGAGAAGATCTGGCGCGCCATTTGGGCGATGGCCTGGGCGTCGCTGAACAAGGGCGTTTCGTGGTAGGGAAACTCGGCGACCAGATTGCGTCCCGCCCTGGCGAGGAACTGGGCGCCTTTGCGGCCGGCGGCGATGAACATGGTGGTCGCCGCGTCCAGCTCGGCGGCCTGGCGGAAGAGGTTGGCGTTGAGCGCGCCGCACAGGCCCTTGTCGGTGCTTACCAGGATCACGGCGCGGCGGCGCACTTCGCGCGCTTCCAGCAAGGGATGGGTGTAATCTTCGGCGGCCTTGGCGGCCTGGGCCAGGAACTGCATCGCCAGTTGGGCGAAGGGCCGGCCTTGGACCGCCGCGTCTTGGGCGCGCCGCATCTTGGACGCCGCGACGGTCTGCATCGCCCGCGTGATCTGCGAGGTGTTGCGGACCGATTGGATGCGATGGCGAATGTTGCGGGTGTTCGGCATAGGCTCCCGCGGTTAAGCGCCTGGGCTGTAGGCTTGCTTGAACTCCTCGACGGCCGCGCGCAGGCGCTCGATCAGGCCCTCGTCCAGCTCCTTGCGCTTGCGGATGGCCTGCATTAGCTCCGTCTTCCTTCCGGTGAGAAACTCGGCCAGCCTTCCTTGGAAATCCTTGATGCGTTCGACGGGGATCTGGTCCATGTAGCCGTTCTGGACCGCCCAGAGAACGGCAACCTGAACCTCGACGGGAATCGGCTCGTACTGCGGCTGCTTGAAGACCTCGACAATGCGCTTGCCGCGTTCGAGTTGCGCGCGCGTCTTGGCGTCCAGGTCCGAGCCGAATTGGGCGAAGGCGGCCAGTTCGCGGAACTGCGCCAGCTCGAGCTTCACGCGCCCGGCCACTTGTTTCATGGCTTTGATCTGCGCCGCCGAGCCCACTCGGGAAACTGAAATGCCCACCGAGATTGCGGGGCGAACGCCTTGGTAAAACAGGTCGGTCTCGAGGAAGATCTGGCCGTCGGTGATCGAGATGACGTTGGTGGGGATGTAGGCGGACACATCGCCGGCCTGGGTCTCGATGATCGGCAGGCCGGTCAGGGAGCCGTTGCCGTGCTTCTCGTTGAGCCGAGCGGAGCGCTCGAGCAGGCGGCTGTGCAGGTAGAAGATATCGCCCGGATAAGCTTCGCGGCCGGAAGGCCGACGCAGAATGAGCGAGACCTGTCGGTAGGCCACCGCGTGTTTGGAAAGATCGTCGTAGACGATCAAGGCGTCCATCCCGTTGTCCATGAACCATTCGCCCATGGCGCAGCCGGCGTAAGGGGCAAGGTACTGATTGGCGGCCGGGTTCGAGGCCGATGCCACGACCACGATCGTGTAAGGCATCGCCCCCTGGCGCTGAAGCACATCGATAATCTGAGCGATGCTGGATTGTTTCTGCCCGATGGCTACGTAGATCGAATACAGCGGGCGGTAGTTCTTGTCGCCCGCCTCCTCCGCGGCGCGATTGAGCCGGGCATTGTTGATAATCGTGTCGATCGCGATGGCGGTTTTGCCGGTGGCCCGGTCGCCGATGATCAACTCGCGCTGGCCGCGGCCGATGGGGATCATGGCGTCGATCGCCATGACGCCGGTCTGGACCGGTTGGTTCACCGAGC
The DNA here is from genome assembly GCA_021160185.1 of Verrucomicrobiota bacterium. GTDB lineage: Bacteria > Verrucomicrobiota > Verrucomicrobiia > Limisphaerales > CAZBKV01 > JAGHDA01. The sequence goes on along the minus strand of JAGHDA010000163.1, from coordinate 4,755 downwards.
GGCGTTTGATGATGCCCGGAGCAATGCGTTCGACCGGATAAAAAGTGTCGGTCTGGATGGGCCCTTTGCCGTCGAGGGGTTCGCCCAAGGCGTTGACCACCCGGCCCAACAAAGCTTTGCCCACAGGCACTTCCAGCAGCCGGCCCGTGGTGCGCACTTCGTCCCCTTCCTTGATGTGGGTGTAGTCGCCCAGGATGACCGCGCCGACGCCGGTTTCCTCCAGGTTGAGCGCCAGTCCCGTGGTTCCCCCGCCGAAATCCAGCATCTCGTTGAGCATCGCGTCGGCCAGCCCTTCAATCCGGGCCACGCCGTCGCCGATCTCGCGGACAACGCCTACGTTCCGGCGTTGGACCCCTGTCTTGACCTCCGCAATCTTCGATTCGATTTCTTGAAGCAAATCGCTCATAGGCGAACCTTTTTGCCGTGGACGATTCTCAAAAACTTGCCTGCAACGCCTCCAGTCTGCCTCGGATCGAGCCGTCGATGACCTCGCTGCCCACCCGGATGCGCAGGCCGCCCAGCAGCTCCGGATCGCGGATGAACTGGACGCGCAAGCCTTCGCCGTACCGCTCGGCGAGCAGGCGGACCAGCTCCTGGCGGACGGGCTCGGGGAGCTCCACGACCGTTTCAATCCGCGTTTCCTTCCGGGCCAGCTCCAGGCGGACCAGCTTGTAGAAGTGGAGCAGGATGCCGAGCGTTTCCCGCGGCCTCTTGGCGACCAGCTCTTGCGCGGCGAGCCGGACTTTCTCTTCGTCCAGCTTGCCGTCCGGCGCGCAGGCTTTGAACAGCCGCTTCGCTTGTTCTCGCGCTTTTTTGCTGATCCTCATCGCGCCTTTCCGAGCCGCCTTGCGCGCGCCGCCGGGCCGCCTAGTCGGCTATTTCCCGGACGGCCTCTTCGATCAACCGCCGGTGGTCCTCCTCGGTCAGCGTCTTGCCGACCACCTTGGCGGTGGCCTCGACCACCAAACGCCCCATCTCGCGCCGCAGCTCGGCGCGCATGCGGGCCATTTCGACGCGCCCCGCTTCCTTGGCTTGTTCCAGGATCTGGGAGGCCGTCGCCGCCGCTTTGCGGCTTTCGCGCTCCAGAAGCTGGGCCGCGGCTTCGCGGGCCTCTTTGAGAATGCGCTCGGCGTCCTGGCCGGCCTTGGCCAGCGTTTCCCGCCGCGCCGCCTCGGTCTTGGCCAGCTCCTCCTTGATCCGCTCGGCGTTCCGCAGCCCTTCTTCAATCCGCCGCCGCCGCTCTTCCAAGGCGCGGAGGATCGGCCGATAGGCGAAGCGGTGGAGGAGGAGGGCCACGATGCAGAAACTGACGGCCTGGGAGAGAAGCAGGGGCAGGTTGAGGCCGAACCTCACGCTCACATCGTGAACGGCCTGGCCGATCCCGCCGCTTCCAGCGGCCAAACACCACATCGTATTCACAGCCGGTTCCTCCAGCCTTTTGAGGTCGCCCGCTCCCGCTCAGGGCCGCGGGCGTTTCATCGAGGCCGCTCTAGTGCGCCAGGTAGATGGCGAAGAACACGATGCCTTCAGCGAAGGCGGTGTTGAGCAGGGCCTGAACAAGGATCTTGGTCGACGCGCCCGGATTGCGCCCCACCGCATCGGAAGCTCGCATGCCGATCAGACCGATGCCCACCGCGGAGCCCAGACAAGCCGCCGCCACATGGATATTGCCCGCGATTTCAGCCAACAACAACGCCATACTGATTTTCTCCTTTTTCCGTATTTGCTTGTTTGCTTTTTGCTCGCTTCGAAAGAATCTCTTCGCCCGGCAATCCGGCTCAATGCTCTCCTCCCCCTTCGTCATGGAGGCAAATCTCCAGCACGAAGGCCGCGGTCAACAGGGTGAACACCAGCGCCTGCACGATTCCCACCAGCAATTCCTGGAAGTAGAACGGCACGGCGATCAGCCAGCCCAGCCACGGATTGATCAAAGCCATCGTCTCAAGAATGTTCTCCCCGGCGAAGATGTTGCCGTAGAGACGGAAGCTCAGCGCCACCGGCCGGAACATGATGGACACAATCTCGATCAACCCGGCCGCAAAGAACAGAAAGATCATGACCACGCCCAACGCCCCGCCCGCAGCGGTTTTGGGACCGAGGATGTGGCGGATGAAGCCGCCCACGCCGTTGGCTTGGATTCCCCAGACGAACCAGAGGACGAAGAACACAAGAGCCATCCCGAAAGTCATGTTCAGGTCGGCGTTCGCCCCCCTGAGCAACGGCCGGGTCACGTGAAGCAGATACCATTTTTCGCCTACGCCCCAGCCGATGGATCCTACGCCGGGAATCAGGCCGAAATAGTTGGCCGAGGTGATGAAGATCATCAGGGTGGCGAAGAACCAGAACGTCTTCCGGGCCAACTCCGGCCCCATGATCCCGGAAAGGAAGTTATGGAATCCTTCCACGACCCACTCCCAGAAATTTTGGGCCCCTTCCGGAACTTCTTTCATGCGGCGGGTCGCCTTCCTGGCCCACAGGATCAACAACAACCCCACCGCCCAGGTGACCACCATCGAGTTGGTGACCTGGAAAGGGCCGATGTGGAAAAGGATCGAGGGCGCGGCACTCAGGCCCTCGTGGCCCCCGCCGCCTTCGGCGGCCTGCGCGCACAATCCCGCGCCTGCCGCAATCCAGGATATCTTCGCCAAATGCCGCATTGCCCGGCTGATCCGCCTCCCTTCTCCCCCAGGCGCCTTTGAAGACGCGGCCCCAAGTATGGAACTCCGCCTGCGGGGCGGGCAAGCAATTTCTCAAAACGCTTTTGGCAACCGCGGAGTCGAGTCGCCGGCGGGGGTCTCCGTCCCCTTCCAGGCTCTGCCCAAGCGACGCTCCAAGTGAAACAACCTTGCTTGCGACCGGATGAAGCCGTTGCCCCGCCCCACGCGCCGGGGCTATTCTCCAGGCCGTGTCGCTTCCGGACCGGACAAAGGTCACATACCGGCGGGAACTTCGCAGGGCGGTTGCCAACGGCATTCTCGAGTCGGCCGCCGGGCTGTTCCTGCTCTTGATCGCTGTGCGGTGGTTCCACGCCGGCCCCGTGGCCAAGGCCCTGGTCGCCGGAAGCGCCTACGCCGGGTTGCTCCTCTCCCCGCTCTCGGTCAGCTTTGTCTCCCGGCGCGGCTGGCCCGCCGCGCGCGCGGCGGGCGCGCTGGCCCTTCTTGGCGGGGCGGCCTTTTTCTGCATGGCGGCGCTGCCTTGGCTGCCCGTGTACGTGGCGGGCGCGTTCGTCGCCAACGCCTGCGTCTCCACCGCCGTGCCCCTCGTCACCCAGATTTACCAGGAAAACTACCCCCCTGAGCGTCGGGGCAGGCTTTATTCAACCACGGTGATCGTGCGGATCGCCGCGGTGGCAGTGTTCAGCGAGCTGGCCGGCCATTGGCTCAAGCACGACCTCTCCAAATACTACGCTCTCCTCCTGACCTTCGGGTGCGCTTTCCTCTACTCGGCGCGCTGCCTTTGGGGGATTCCTTCCAATCCCTTGCACCAGGACGCCCGCCCCGCGCTGCGGCGGGCCTGGGGCTATTTGCGGGAAGACCGTCTGTTCCGGCGCACGCTCATCAGTTGGATGATCATGGGCTTTGCCAACCTGATGATGCTGCCTTTGCGCATCGATTACCTGGCCAACCCGCGCTACGCCCTGGGGCTGGACGAGCAAACCGTGGCCCTGATCGCCGGAGTGGTCCCAAGCCTGGTCCGCCTCTCGGCGAGCCGAGGTTGGGGCTGGCTTTTTGACCACATCAATTTCTTTGCCCTGCGCATCTCGATCAACCTTTGCTTCGCCGCCGCGATCCTGACCTTCTTTCTCAGCGCGAGCCTGCCGGGGCTGCTCGCCGGAGCCGCGCTCTTCGGCCTCGCCTCCTCGGGGGGAGACGTGGCCTGGGGCTTATGGGTCACCAAGTTCTCTCCGCCGGAGCGGACGGCGGATTACATGTCCGTCCATACCTTTCTGACTGGAACCCGAGGGCTGCTCGCTCCGCAGGCGGGGTTCCAGCTCGCTCAGATCCTGCCCCTGCCGGAGCTTGCGCTCTGCGCCGTGACGATGATCCTGATCGCTTCTTCGATCTTGCTGCCTTTGACGAGGACCGAGCCCCGCTACGGCGGCCGGCCGGGGCTGCCTCATCCGTTTCAGGGGTCGAATGATTAGCGGGCCGTTGAAAACGGCTGATTTTCCGTCCAGCCGCTGACTGCGTCCTGTGTTGATGACCTCCCTCGCCGCGGGCTTGGGGATGTTTCCTCTGGCGTGGGGCATCAGCGCGGGAGCGGACATGCTTCGCCCCTTGGCCGTGGCGGTAATCGGCGCGCTGGCGATCTCGGTGTTGCTTTCCCTCATCGCCACCCCGCTTTTCTACTGCCTGATGTGGAGGGGCAAAGCGGCGGGCTGAGGCCTCTTGGGATTTTTCAGGAAAGGCTTTTAAAACCGATGCGTCCCGTTGGCTCAAAAGTCCATGGCGCCGGAGGGGGCCCGGACCCGTGGGGTCATTGACTCAATAGGCATGAGCTTTCTTGGCCTTGCTACGAATTGAATGTGGGGCTAGCGCCCATCGCCCGTGCCAGGGCAGACTTCATCAAGCTACTGGATCAGGTCGAGCTTTGAGTGGACCAAGCGAACCTCACGGGCCTGGCGCTCCAGGCGAAGCGCGAGCGGCGCAAGACCTGCCCCCTCAGGCGCAGCGTCGGGCAGAGCGGCCTGCCGCGCTTCAATAACGAACCGGTCAGGCTCACGGCGGCGAAACGGACCTCCTTGAAACAAGCCCG